>JBDTOW010000071.1:0-10346 GCA_039933075.1 Verrucomicrobiota bacterium
GAGACAATACCTATTTCTACGGGCCGATTGGCGAACTGCTTCCCGGCTGGCAGCTTTCGTCGGGAACCAACGCTTTCGCGCCGAACGATCTAATCGGATTCAACCTTTCGTTGCCGGGGGCCGGCTACGCGACGCTTTATTTCTCCAACGGGAATTTCTCGTTGGGCCTCCGGCCGGGTATTGACTTTAGCACGCTTGAGCCTGTGCCTTATTCATTGTTCCAGAGCGGCAATGTTCCAGCAGACGCAAGAACAATTCGCTTCTTTAACTTTGGTTTGCCGCTCGAACTACGCGTCAACGGCACGGTGGTTCCATTATTCCACAGCGATGTACACTCGGCCGCTCCACCAACGGTCATCGGCTTGGCCGACGTATTCGCCGATGTTTCCGTTTTTGCCGGGCAGACCGTTGAGTTAAGATTTACGACTCCGGTTCAGAGTGGTTTCCTCAGTGGGCTGGACAGCATCTCCTTCTCACCTCAAACCATTCCCGAACCGGCTCCCGGCTTCTTGCTAGGATTAGGTGGGTTGTTTATGGTTTGTCGGCGAATACTGAGGTGCTTGAACCAGTCGAAAACGGGAATCGGGAGTCCGGGCAAGCCTTGTTATTCCGATCGCTGTTCCTCTAAAATGAAATTCAACCAGTCACCGTCGTCCCAATTTCCTCGCCTAAGACGACACGCTTGATGTTGTGAGGTTTAAACAGATCGAAGACGATAATCGGCATTTTATTATCCATACAAAGTGAGAACGCGGTTGAGTCCATCACTTTGAGCTGTTTCTGCAGCGCCTCCAAATAGGTGATTTGAGAATAGCGCTTCGCCTTCGGATTTTTCATCGGGTCGCTGTCGTAAACGCCATCGACTTTGGTGGCCTTGAGAATCACTTCGGCTCCGATTTCGTTGGCGCGCAAGGCTGCGGCAGTGTCGGTGGAGAAGAACGGGTTCCCCGTGCCGCCGCCGAAAATTACGACCCGCCCTTTTTCGAGGTGACGCTGAGCACGCCGCCGAATGAAGGGCTCGGCGACCTGTGACATTGAAATCGCGCTCTGAACACGCGTCGCCACGCCGATTTTCTCCAACGCGTCTTGAAGAGCGAGCGCGTTAATCATCGTAGCCAACATTCCCATGTAATCGCCGGTGGCCCTCTCAATCCCGCGCTCGCTTCCTTGCTGCCCGCGAAAGATATTGCCGCCGCCAATTACGATAACTAGTTGCACTCCGAGGTCCCGCACTTCGCGGATCTGACGTGCAATATCATGGATGACTTCGGGACAAATACCCACGCCAACTTCTCCACCGAGCGCCTCTCCGCTCAGCTTTAGAAGGATGCGACGATATTTTGGTTGGGCTGGCTTGCTCATTAGGAAGGGAAAAATCCCCAGCCTCGCCACCTGGTAAGACGTATGGTCGAAAACATAACGGCGAAGTTGTAACAATCACCAAGCGAGTCGTCAAACCAAAGCCCTTATACGTGAAGTTATCAGCTTTCCTGTACCGTCGGGAGAATTCTTGAGTCATCTTTCTGCAGACGCAGAAGTTACCAATTCATGCCCCAGTAAAATCGACAGTCCTGGGATTGAAATAATCGAACGGCATTTCGACCGGGGAATCGTCGTGCATCCGTGTCTCGATAGAGACAGCCACCGTCTTAAGGTGTTACACCGGGAGTGAGGCGCCGATGGAGCAATCAGCCCCGCGCGTCTGGCAGGTTTGTTGCTTGCCATTCGGCACTGGCTGAATGGCCCTATTTGCTTTGTTTTTAGAAAATCTGACATCATGAAGGTTAAATCGTTAGGTAATAGACACTCTTTCGAGGCGGTAACGGCCTTTACCCTTGTGGAAGTCGTGATTGCGATGGCGATCGCTGCGCTTTCGTTGGGCTCCATCGTCAACGGATATATTATCTCTTCCCAAAGGGCCGAATGGTCCGCTTATTCACTAGCAGCGCATTCATTGGCAATGCAGCGGCTGGAGCAAACGCGAGCTGCCAAATGGGATCCGGATCAAAATCCTCCGGCTGATCAGCTAACCAACTCTCCCAATACGGTGGAAATCCTGGATATCCCAAGGTCAGGCACCAACATCGTTTATGCGACAAACATTATGACCATTTCGACCATCTCCACGACGCCGCCCCTGAGAATGGTGCGCGTGGACTGCGTTTGGAAATTCATGTCGCGAGGCACGTTTACCAACACATTGATCACATACCGCACAGTGGACTAATGAAACTTCCATCCCCTAACGACACGAATCACGCCTCGAGGAGTTTCAGATTCCTGCTGGCCTTCACGCTGCCAGAGATGATGGTCACGATGGCGATATTATTTCTAGCTATTGCCGGTATTCTTTATTGTCATCTCTTCGGCGTGCGGATGTTCGAGATTACAAAAGCGAAGCTGGGCGCGAGCGACGAAGCTCGTCAGGCGATCACCCTGTTGATCTCAGAAGTTCGCACGGCGAAGATTGTTAAGGTAGGGACCGGCAGCTTCTCCTCGTTTACTCCGGTCCCGACAAATAGTCTCCAGGTCGGGAGCGCCCTCCAGATTTACGCAACTACTAACACGAACTCCTTCGTGCGCTACTTCTGGGACGCAGCGGACAGCAAACTGAAGAGGACGACGAACGGCGCACCTGCGGTCAATATCATCGCTCACTTCATCACGAACAGCATGGTTTTCTCGGCTGAAGATTACCGCGGAACCACCAACACCGATAGCCAGAACAATCGCGTGATTGGGTTGACGATGGATTTCTACCAGATTCAGTACCCCGTTTATATCATCGGACCCGGTAACTATTTCGACTTTTATCGTCTGCGCACAAAAATCACGCCCCGAGCCCCGGATTAAATCATGAAAACACTTCATCAGTCACCGCAACAAAACCAAAGGGGCTACGCTCTCATGCTTGTGATGGGATTTGCATGCATCAGCTTGCTTGTCTTAACCGGGGCCCTTAGTTGGTGCTCCAACAATGTTCTTCTGACGCAGAGAAATAACCAGTACTTCAGCACGGCAGCCGCGGCGGAAGCGGCCACTGAAAAAGTGCTGGCGCGAATGAACTATGACTTTCAATCTCAAGGAGCGGCAATTGTGGCTGCGAATCTTACCACCTACCGCAGCCTCGTGCCAACGACGTCCGAGAACAGCGCCTGGTCGAGTTTTGTCTTCCAAGATGCTCAGGGGACAGCCAGTCTATGCACGGTGACGAACTCGGTGCCTTGGGGTTACACGACGCTGGCATCCCAATATGACGGGCTGAACGCTTGGGCGTCGACCTATTCCGTCATTTCCAGTGCGCGCCAGTTAAACACGCAGTACGTTCTCCGGGCCGCAGTGCAACAGGATTTCCAAGTCGCCTCAATTCCTATCTTCCAGTTCGCCATTTATTATTCGATGGACCTTGAAATCAACCCTGGTCCCGTCATGAACATCACGGGCCGCGTCCATGGCAATAGCACTATCTACCTGCAGCCGCAGGCTGCGCTTACCTTTCAGAGCCATGTCACCGCCGTCGGCAACATCATTCAGGGCAAAAGTCCGCTTGACCCTCTGGTACGAACACCCGGGACCATTGCTTTCCAGGGTGCAAGCGATGCGGGTGTCGCGTCGTTAAATCTGCCGATTGGCACGAACAACACTTCGACTGCAGTTCACGCGATCCTTGAGATCCCGCCGGTCGGGGAGAGTCCCACTTCCTTAATGGGAAAGCAGCGTTACTACAACAACTGCGATCTGATCGTGGTGATCTCGAATAGCACCGTGTCAGTGAAGAGCGGCTCGTATAACAGTTTCGCGACCACAATCCCCGCGGCGCAATATGGCTTGTTTGTTAACACCAACGTTTTGTTCTACAACCGGCGCGAGACAAAGAATGTGCAGACCACCGAAATCGATGTGGCAAAGCTCACAAGCTGGAATGCAACGAATGCCCTGCCAGGATTGGGGCACGTCGTGCGTTCGATTTATGTTGCGGACATGCGAACTCAGACCGCGAGCACCGAGTCGGGCGTGCGCGTGATTAACGGCCAAACCCTGCCGGCAATGGGCTTAACCCTGGCGACGCCGAACCCGCTTTATGTCAAAGGCCACTTCAACGCTCCAGCAGGCTACCTGGGCACGACCAATACCACCACCACCTTGCCCGCCTCGTTGGTGGGAGATTCGATCAATGTGCTTTCGACCAGTTGGAGCGATGCAAACGCCAGTTCCGGGCTGGGAAGTCGAGGTGCGGGGAACACGACCGTGAACGCTGCATTTCTGGGAGGTATCGTGCCGAGCAACGGCACTTATTACAGTGGTGGCGTGGAAAACTTTCCACGCTTCCTGGAAGACTGGTCTGGTGACACTTTCACCTATAATGGATCGATGGTCGTCATGTACTACAGTCAGATTTCGACCGGACCCTGGCTGGGAACTGGAACGACCTTCGGCATCTATAATGCACCCACGCGCAACTGGACATTCGATCTGAACTTTTTGAATCCCGCAAAACTTCCTCCGGGCACGCCCGAGCTACGCAAGCTCGTCCGCGGCAATTGGTCCTTAGTGAAAGGCTAACATTATGCCTTCAATCATTTCTCGTTGCTGCGTTGTTTTATTGTTTGGCGGGTTCCTCTCCCATTCCACGGTCGCAGAAAATCAGTTTCAGCTTACCACGCGCTCGCAGATTCTCCAAGAGGGTGGGACGTTGACGAGTTACGTGGTGCTCAGCAGGCAGAACGGATTTCGATTCCTGCCTCCGCATGGCTGGAAACTCGTCGTCGACGAGACCGAAAACAAAATCATTTTGGCGCCTCCCGATCTGAGCGCTCGCATAAGTTTTACGGTATTTTGGCAAAAGGAGGCGAGAGCACTTCCCGTCGAGTCTGAAGTATTACGTTCAAAGGTTCTCGGACGATTCCCTGAGGCAACGATAAGCGAAGAACCGTGCTATGCCAACGATCAAAAAGGAATAGCTTTTGACCTGAAGTACTCCCCCGCGAATGATGTCAACTTGTCAACGCGACTGGCTTTCATTCCATTTCGTGGTGGAATTGTTGAATTCAATTTGACTTCCAAGACCACCGACTTCGTCAAGCACCATCTGACCTTCGGTCAGTTGCTGAATTCGTTCCAAGTCGAGCCGCCCGCCAGTAGCAAATAACCGCGCACAATCCTCCGGAAGTCGATTGCACTCGAGGAGTTGACCATTGCGGCTTTGAAGCGTAGCACTATCGCCATTCAAACAGAGCCGAAACACACTCAATTCTGGAGGTTGTTGAGTGTTTTGGTGAGAGTGTCCGGAAATAAACGGGTTTCCAAACTCGGATGTGGGCTGTCCGACTTCAGCAGCAAGAACTCTTCGCCCCGCATCCGCAACCAGATAAAGGTTAAAAGATCGGCAACGCAGCAATCGTCCTTCACGTTATGTGGGCTTCCGCCAGACGAAACTTTTCCAGAATCCCGTTGTATTCACTTATGCACCGAAGGTTGATATGAAATCGGTAGGTGATACCTTTTGGGGAACGAGAACAATGAATAAAAATAATGAGAACATTGGTGTTGGACCCCAAATGGCGAAACCAACAGCACGCGAAAAAAGCTCCTTCTGGAAGGCGGCGATAATGGTCGCCGCCTTGAGCCTTGGAGCAGCTTTAGCCTATCAAGTCTATAAGACCACTTCTCAACAAAAAGCACCGCCAAACCCGAGGGTTGTGACCCTCGGTCAGGATTCTTCTGCAGAGCAGTCGCCCGTGAGTGAGGCTGATCCTGCCCCCAAATCAACTCCAGAATCGAGCCCAAGTGCTAAAGCCTTTGCGAATCGTAGTCCTCGGTCGCCATCCGCACGCGAAATGCAATCGGTCGACCAGCCGGTTGCGGCGGTTGCAAGTTCGACCGCTGACGCGCAGAAACTCATTGCAAGTCTCTCAATGATCGACGTCAGTCGCGGGCCATTATCAGCCGACCAAGTCAAGGAATTAAATCAAACCATTAAAAAGATTGCGGCACAGGGAGTCACGGCCATCCCCGCCATCAAGGAGTTTCTCGCGAAAAACCAGGACCTTAACTTCTCCGAGCTCAGCGGACATCCAACCGATTATCCTTCGTTACGCATGGGGCTTATCGACGCCCTACAGACAATCGGCGGTCCTGAAGCAGTTGAAGTCGGCGTCCAAACCTTGCAGACCACGGCCGATCCGCTGGAAGTAGCGATGCTGGTAAGAAATCTGGAAAAGCAGGCGCCCGAACAATATCGCGAGTTGGAACTCAAAGCCGCGCGCGAAGCTTTTTCCATGGCGGCCAATCTGCAATCGGACGGCCGCAACTTGAATCCTCTGTTTGAAGTTTTCCAAAAATATGGCGATGCAAATGTCGTGCCGGATTTAGAAAAAGCGGTCTTGAAAAAAGAGGCCTGGAAATATCAGGCGGCGATGGCGCTTTCCGAACTGCCCGATGGCATTGGCGTCCCCGCCTTGATCAAACTCGCGCAAAACCCGGAAGTCAACGCGCAGGACAGCGGCGACCTCGCGCTGCGAGCACTGGCCCAGGTCGCAACTAAATACCCTGAAGCCCGGGCGGCACTGCTCGACCAAGCTCGGGCGAATCAGATTCCCGCCATTGCATGGCCGGCGGTCGCTTCGGCTCTCGCGGGAACATACGTCTTTGCTTACGGCCACAAGGTGTTTGGTTTACCTGAAAATCTGCCAATTCTAACGGACCCGCAGGTGCCGGAGCGTCTGGCAGTGATTGACGAACTGCTGGCCGCCAATCCCAGTCCTGAAGCTATGGCGGCCTTGCAACAACAGCGCGTCGCACTGGCGAGCCGTTTGCAGAGATAGCTCCCCGCCAAAACCAAATGGACGCTGCATGGCAAGCTCAACTGGCGGTCACCACGACGTAGTTTCGTTTTCCTTTCCTTAGCAGTAGATGCTTTCCGAAAAGTAAGTCCTTGGACAGGACGGTCCGCTGCGGGTTGGCTTCGCGAGCGTTGTTCAGGTAGATACCACCGCCCTCGACATCCTTGCGTGCCTGCCCTTTGGATGGGCACAACCCGGCTTGGACCAGTAATTCGACCAAAGGGAGTCCGGTTCCATCGAGCTTGCTCTGCGCCAGTCTCCGAGTTGGGATTTCACCCACGATTTCGCCGAACGTAGATTCCGAAATGCCCTCCAATTCGCCGCCAAAAAGAATTTCGCTGGCGCGAATCGCTTCGGCAGTCGCATTTTCGCCGTGAATCAGATCGGTGACCGCTTTGGCGAGAGATCGATGAGCGTACCGCGCTTCAGGCTCTTCAGCGTGCTGCTTTTCCAGCGCCTCGATTTCTTCACGCAAGAGAAAAGTGAAATACTTCAGGTAGCGCACAACATCGCGGTCATCGACCCGGATCCAGAATTGGTAGAATTTGTAGACACTCGTTCTCTTCGGATCGAGCCAGACCGTGCCAGCCTCGGTCTTGCCAAACTTGGTGCCGTCGGTGTTGGTAATTAGCGGGAGCGTGAGGCCATAGACCTGTCGGCTGAGCTTCTTCCGGCAAAGGTCAATTCCCGCCGTAATGTTGCCCCACTGATCGCTCCCGCCGATTTGGAGCTCGCAGTTGTAGTCACGGCAGAGAATGTAAAAATCGAATGCCTGGAGCAACATGTAGCTGAATTCAGTGTAGCTGATGCCGACGTCGCGGTCCTCCATCCGCGCACGAACGCTTTCCTTGGCGACCATCATATTTACCGAAAAATGTTTTCCAATTTCGCGCAGAAAATCGAGGAAACCGATCGGGGCGGTCCACGCTGCATTATCAACCAACTGCGCCGGATTGGACTTTGTTTCGAAATCGAGCAAATTACGCAGTTGCTCTTTCACCCGGGCAATGTTCGCTTCCAACACTTCTCTAGTGAGCAATTGGCGTTCGAGCGTTTTGCCACTGGGATCGCCGATCAGGCCGGTGGCGCCGCCGGCAACCGCGATCGGCCGGTGCCCGAGTTGTTGATACCGTCGAAGGGCTAGCAACGGCACGAGGCTCCCGACATGCAAACTGTCTGCCGTCGGATCAAAGCCGCAGTAAAGATTAATGGAACGACTGTCTAGAAGTTTGGCCAACTGCTCGTTGTCGGTACAATCGGCCACTAGACCGCGCCATTTCAACTCGTCGTGAATATTCATGCGCAGGAAAAGTTATTGCGGTTGTGCGGAGAGTTCACAAGGTGAAACTCAGCTGCGGCAACACAAGACTCGGCTGAATCATGAATCCGTGCGCGCGCGATTGGAGTTTGATCGAGCGCATAGCGGAGTGACGGCCGAATAAATTTCGACCACAACCAATTGCCGATTAGAAGCCCATCATTGACTGACCCCGCCAGTCGGAAACCGCTCCTTGCGAGCGTGTCAGCGGAACCGGCGTAAATGAGTCTCGCCAACCCAGGACGCTCTCGATTGTACTGCAAGGCTACACCAACGAACAGGCGGATCGTTAGCGATCCGCCTCTGTCTATCGCAGGTGTTTTAGTTATGCCGTTGATTACGGTTTATCGCCCTCCTGTTTAGCTTCGTCGGCAGCGTCAAAGGCGTGCTGCAGAGCTACCAGATCTTCGCCCGGTTTCAAGGAATCAAGGACAGCTTGTTCGGCCTTGAGTTGCTCTTGCGAATAGTTAGCGGCTTTGATGGACAATCCGATCCGGCGCTCTGCCTTGTCAATCTTGATGACGCGAGCCGTAACTTCCTGGTCTGCCTTCAGAACGTTTTTGATCTTGTCAATCCGTTCCTCGCTCACCTGCGAGATGTGCACCAATCCGTCGATGTCATGCTGCAAGCCAACGAATGCGCCGAAGCTCGCCAACTTGGTTACCTTGCCGGTGACGAGGTCGCCCACCTTGTAGTGTTTGTCAATGTTCGCCCACGGATCTTCGGTCAACTGTTTCACGCCAAGCGCGATTCGTTGATTGGGCTTGTCGATCTCGAGCACGACGGCTTCCACTTCGTCGCCCTTCTTCAGAACTTCGGAAGGATGATTGATTTTGCGGGTCCAGGAGATGTCGGAAACGTGGACCATTCCATCCAAACCGTCTTCCAATTCGACGAAAGCGCCGTAGCTGGTGAGATTGCGAATTTTGCCTTTGATCTTCGTGCCGAGGGGATATTTCTCGGTTGCCTTCTCCCAGGGGTTGGTTTCGAGTTGACGGATGCCCAACGAGATCTTTTGCTCCTCACGATTAATTCCGAGAACGACCGCTTCGATTTCCTGATCGGCCTTGAGGACATCCGAGGGTTTGGCGATCCGCTTGGTCCACGATAACTCGGTGACATGGACGAGGCCTTCGACACCGGGCTCGAGCTCCACAAATGCGCCATAAGGAACCAGATTGACGACCGTGCCTTTGACCTTGGTCCCCACCGGATACTTGGTCTCGATCTGTTCCCAGGGGTTGGTCAGCTTCTGCTTCAACCCAAGGCTGACCCGTTCTTTCTCCCGATTAATATCGAGGACAACCACGTCGATGTCCTGGCCCACCTTGAGAATCTCCGATGGATGGCCGATGCGACCCCAACTCATGTCGGTGATATGGAGCAGGCCGTCAATGCCATTTAGGTCGATAAACGCGCCGAAATCCGTGATGTTTTTGACCGTGCCCTTACGGATGTCACCGGGCGTCATTTCGGCCAGGAGCTTGGAGCGTTTTTCGTTGCGTTCTTGTTCAATCAACTCGCGGCGGGAGAGAACGATATTCTGGCGGTCTTGATTGATTTTCACCACCTTGAACTCGTAGGTGTTACCAACGAAAGCGCTCAGGTTTCTCGGCGGAACTATGTCGATCTGAGAGGCGGGTAGAAAAGCTTCGACACCGATGTGAACCAAGAGACCGCCTTTCACCACTGCTTTAACCTTTCCACTGATCGTGCCTCCCTCGTTGCAGATGGTCAGAATCTTGTCCCAGTTCTCTTTGAACTCAGCCTTCTCCTTCGAGAGGACGACCATTCCGTCCTTGTCCTCCAGCTTTTCAATCAAAACGTTGATTTCATCACCAACTTTGATGGTTTTGATATCTTCAAATTCATTGGCAGCGATCACTCCTTCGCTCTTATAGCCGATGTCCACAAGCACTTCCTTGGGACGAACCTCGATCACGGTTCCTTTGACAATTTCGCCAGCCGCAAAACGCATCGCGCTTTGCTTCATGGCCTCTTCCATTGTGAGCATACTTTATATATTCGATTGCGAATTAACAGGGAGCCTGGTCGGAGCGATGATACTCCACGAAAACTCCATTGCCTAACGGACCAGACGTTGCGATGGCAACGGAGGTTAAAGGTTAGGTTACGCGTTAACTTTCTTTTCTCAGCCTCAATGAACAACCGCGCTCGCGGTATCC
>JBDTOW010000072.1:0-10206 GCA_039933075.1 Verrucomicrobiota bacterium
ACGCCGACCCTTATAGTCTCAGTTACGGCCTCCAGTTCACGGCCATGCGCGATGTCTTCTGCCGCGATCTCTGGGCCGCTGCCGGTTTTGCCTCCACCCGCTCGCGTTACTATCATTTGCTCCTCAATGGCCAGTACTGGGGACTCTACAATACTTGCGAGCGGCCAGAGGCATCGTACGGAGAGACCTACTTCGGGGGAAAGAAGGAAGATTACGACGTGATCAAGGTCGAAGCCGGTCCATACACGATCAACGCAACGGACGGCAACATGACCGCCTGGACCAAGTTGTACAATCTCGTGAAGGCGGGCATCACCAACGATGCCGCTTACCAGCGTATCCAGGGAAACAATCCCGATGGCACGCGCAATCCCGCTTACGACAACCTTGTCGATGTTCCCAATCTCATCGACTACATGTTGGTCATTCTCCATGGAGGCAACCTCGACGCGCCGATCTCGAACTTTCTCGGCAACAATAGTCCCAACAATTGGTACGGGCTCAGGGACCGGGTCGGTCCGGACGGTTTCCGCTTCTTCGTTCATGATGCCGAGCACACGCTGCTTAACGTAAATGAGGATCGAACGGGGCCGTATCCGGCTGGAAATTCGTCCGTTCTCCAGAGCAACCCGCAGTGGATCTGGCAGAAACTTCAGGCCAACGCAGAATTCCGCACGCTCGTGGCAGACCATGTTCATCGCCATTTCTTCAATGGCGGCGCGTTGACGCCCTCAGCCTGCACGGCACGTTTCATGACCCGGAAAAACGAGATTGACCGGGCGGTCGTTGGCGAATCAGCACGCTGGGGCGATGCCAAGCGGGCCACGCCGTTTACCCGTGATCTCGAATGGGTGAGCGCGATCAACAATATCGTAAACAACTTTTTTCCGCGTCGTTCCGACATCGTGCTTGATCAATTGAAAGTCGACGGCCTTTATCCGTCCGTCGTTGCGCCGTTGTTCAATCAACATGGAGGGAATGTGGACAAAGGATTTCAACTTACCATGACCGCCCTCGCCGGCACGATTTTTTTCACGCGGGACGGCACGGATCCGCGTTTGCGCGGCGGCGCCGTCTCTCCCGGCGCCCTGGCATACAGTTCCCCGGTTGGGCTCGACGAGAGTGTAAACGTCAAATCGCGGGTATTGAGCGGCACCAATTGGAGCGCACTTAACGAGGCGGGCTTTACGATTATTCAGTCATTCACGGAGTTGTTGATTACAGAAATTATGTACAACCCGCCATCTTTTGGCGGCGCCAATGGCGACGATCTGGAGTTCATCGAGCTAAAGAATGTCGCACCGGTTGAGCTCGACCTTAGTGGGATACAGTTCACCAACGGCGTTCGCTATGCCTTTCCGGACGGTACGAAACTTGGCACCGGCCGGTTCATTCTATTGGCCAGCAACCCCGTTGCGTTTACGAACAAGTATCCTGGCCTACAGGTTTTTGCGCCGTACCAAGGCCATCTTTCGGACGGAGGAGAAACGCTAACCTTGGTTCATGCGGCCGGGAAACCGATCGTTTCATTGAGCTACGGCGACCAGACACCCTGGCCTCCCGCGGCGGATGGCGGTGGCTTCTCGCTGGTTCCCGTCAACCCAAACATTAATTCTGATCCGAATAATTCCGTGAATTGGCGCGCGAGCACGCGCGCGGGTGGATCGCCCGGAGCAGACGATCCGCCGTCCAATATTCCGGTGGTTTGGATCAACGAAGTCCTCACGCATACCGATCCACCGCAAGTCGATGCGATCGAGTTGCACAATCCAGGTCTGAGCCCGGCAGCAAATCTGGGCAACTGGTATCTAACCGACGATCGCTCGGTGCCTCAAAAATTCCGCATCCCTTCAGGGACGACGATCCCAGCGGGCGGTTTCGTAGTGTTCACGGAAAGGGATTTCAACCCGAACCCCGGTATTGCACCCAGCTTCACCCTGAACTCTCATGGCGAAGAGGTCTATCTGTACTCGGCCGACGCCGCGGGCAATCTGACGGGCTACAGCGATGGCTTCAGCTTCGGCGCCGCGGCGAACGGCGTCACCTTTGGTCGGTACACGACCAGCACCGGGGAGATTCAATATCCGCCACAGGTTCAAAATACACTGAGTGCGACCAACTCCGGTCCGCGGGTTGGTCCAGTTGTGATAAATGAGATTCGCTATCATCCGGCGCCCGGCGACGAGGAATTTATCGAATTGAAAAATATCACCAGCAGCCCGGTGAAACTCTACGACGTGGCAATTGCGACGAACACGTGGAAACTGGACGGAGTCGATTTTATTTTCCCGCCCGCCACCGAAATCCCCGCGAACGGATTGCTGTTGGTTGTCGGAAGTGATCCGGCGAGTTTTCGAACGCGAAATAATGTTCCCCTGGGCATTCCTGTTTTTGGTCCCTATTCGGGCGTGTTGCAGGACGGTGGCGAAACGCTGCGATTGGAGCGTCCGGAGACGCAGGAAACCGATTCCAACGGCGTAGTCTTTGTCCCTTACGTTGCGGTCGACGAAGTTCGTTACAACGATAGAGCTCCTTGGCCGACCAACGCCGCCGGTTTTGGTTCTTCGATTGAACGCATCACTCCGAGCGCCTATGGGAATGACCCAGTCAACTGGCGGGCCAGCCCCGGCAGTGCGTCCCCCGGATACGAAAATAGCGGAAACCGCGTGCCCCGTGTCGACGCCGGACTCGACCAGACTTTCCAGTCCGACAGCTTTCCCATTACGGCGAACCTGACGGGAACAGCGAACGACGATGGCCAGCCAAATCCGCCGGGTGTGTTGAGCATTACCTGGTCGGCAGTGAATGGCCCTGGGGCGGTTCTCCTGGCAAGTCCAAATCAACTGAACACGATCGCCAGCTTTCCGGGCGTTGGAAGTTACGTGTTGCGTTTGATGGCCTCGGATGGCGCGTTGAGCGCAAGCGATGACGTAACCATCACCATTGAGCGAACACCATCACAAGTGACTGTGATTCCGACCGGGTCAATTTGGAAATACCTTGATCAAGGGATAGATCAAGGCACGGACTGGCAGTCGCGCGCCTTTGACGACAGTTCCTGGGCCGGGGGCAAAGCTCAGCTCGGTTATGGTGACGGCGATGAAGCCACCGTGGTGAGCTTTGGCCCGGACAGCGCCAGGAAATTCATCACTACCTATTTCCGACAATCGTTCCGGGTGAAAAATGCCGCCGCGGTAACCCAATTGAGTGTGCGGCTGCTCCGCGATGATGGCGCGATCGTCTATTTGAATGGCGTCGAAGTTTTTCGAAGCAACATGCCTGAAGGCGAGATCACTTTCGACACATTCGCCAGCGAGGTGGTGGGCGGCGCGGATGAGACGTCGACCTTTTTTGACAAGAACATTGATCCAACGTTGCTGGTCGAAGGCACGAATGTCATCGCCGTTGAAATTCATCAACAGAATTCTACCAGCACAGACATCAGTTTTGATCTGGAGTTGTCAGGCCTCACCGAGCCAGCCAACCAGGCACCCAAGGTCAGCGCCGGCAACGATCAGATCGTGACTATCCCAGCTTCGATTACATTGAACGGTTCGGCCGTGGATGACGGCCTGCCAATTCCACCGGGCAAGCTCGATGTCGCCTGGTCGAAGGTGGGCGGCCCGGGCAACGTCAGCTTTGGCAACGTTAACGCAGCGGTCACCACCGCCGGCTTTGTCACACCGGGTGTTTACGTGCTGGCATTGACGGCGACCGACGGCACCCTGGCGGTCAGTGATGAGATGAGCGTGACTGTCACGGGTGGCGGTCAAACGAATCTGCAATTTGACTCGATCGAACTCATCCGCGGTTTTCCGTACGCCGTCCTGTTCCGGTTCACCACCGAAGCGGGCAAGAGTTACACGGTCCAACAGCGCGATTCCTTGAGTAACGGAACCTGGTTGAAACTCAAAGATATCGCCGCCCTTCCCGGTAACCAGCCGGTGGATATCACCGAGTCGGTGCCCATTGGCCGAGCCAGTCGTTTTTATCGAATTGTCACTCCCCAGCAACCCTAGCGGCTGGCGAAAGCAGACAAACATCGTCACGCCCGCCATGACCGTTAGCTCTTTAAGATCCGTCGTTCTGGCGGGCGCTGTCTTGCTTGGGGTCACTGCCAGCGCGCAAGTGCGGATCACCGAATTCATGGCCAACAATACCCGCACGCTGGCCGACGCGGACGGTGATTACTCAGATTGGATCGAGTTACACAATCCTGGAACGAATATTGTAAATCTTGAAAACTGGTTCCTGACTGATGCTCCAGGGGAACGTACGAAGTGGCGGTTTCCCAACACCAACCTTGTTGCCAATGGATACCTAATAGTGTTTGCGTCGAACAAAGATCGCCGCATAGCCGGACTGGCACTCCATACCAACTTCCGGCTCAGCACGGGCGGAGAATACCTGGCACTCGTTCGTCCAGATGGCCTGTCGGTTGCGTCGGAGTACGGGCCGCCCTTCCCTCCGCAAGTGGCGGATGTGTCCTATGGCGTGCCGATGCAGGCGAAGACAGCGGACCTGATCGCGCCTGGGGCGAACGTGAAGCTTCTGGTTCCCCGCGACGACACGCTGGGTGACAGTTGGACAGACTCGGGTTTCGATGATTCGACCTGGATAAGCAGTCAAATCGCGTCGAATATTCAAACCGTGATGAGCAACATCAACGCTACCGTGTACGTTCGCATTCCTTTTGTGGTTGCTGACCCAGCCGCCATTGATTTTCTGACTCTGCGAATGAAATACGAGGACGGGTTCGTTGCCTCTCTGAACGGAGGAGAAGTCGCGCGGCGAAATGCGCCGGATTCGCCGGCTTGGAATTCGTCGGCGACGGCGGCTCGGCTCGATTCCGACAAGGTCGAGTTCGAAGACTTTGATCTTTCGGGCGCGGTTGGTTTGTTGCACGTGGGGGAAAACGTTTTCGCAATTCAGGGATTGAATTCGCAAGTGGCGGACCCCGATTTTATCATTCTTCCGGAATTGCAGGCGACGAGCCTGACTTTTGACACGGCCGCAGAACGCTATTTTGCGGTTCCTACGCCCGGAAGCATCAACGGATTTGGAGATACGAATCTTGGCCCGTTGATTCTTGAGGTCAGTCATACGCCGGCAATTCCTTCCGACGGTCAGGACCTTATTGTAACCGCACGATTAGTCCGAACGTTCGATGCGGTCGGGAACGTGACGCTGAATTATCGCGTGATGTTCGGGCCGGAGATCGTGGTGCCGATGATGGACGACGGTTCGCACGGCGACGCCGCGGCGGGAGATGGCGTTTACGGCGGCACAATTCCCGCCAACGCGTCAACTCCCGGTCTGATGATCCGTTACTACATTACGGCGACGGACGCCAGCGGGGATCGATCGCGTTGGCCGCTTTTCCCGGATGCAAGAACCACTCCGCAATATCTCGGCACGGTGGTGGCGGATTCATCGGTGACGAACGCGTTGCCGGTTATTCATTGGTTCGTCCAAACTCCCGCCCGCGCGGACAATGTTTCCGGAACGCGCTGCTCGGTTGTTTTCCAGGGCGAGTTCTACGACAACTTGCACGTCTATGTCCACGGTCAGTCCAGCCTCGGTTTTCCCAAGAAGAGTTACAATTTCGACCTCAACAAAGGATATCATTTTCGATATGCGACAAACGAAGCCCGCGTATCCGATTTCAATTTGCTCACGACCTACCCCGACAAGGCGCACCTGCGGAATATTCTTGCCTACGACACCTATCGCGACGCCGGCGCGCCGTATCACATCGCCTTCGCCTTGCGCGTCCAGCAGAACGGAAAATTTTATAGCGACGCCCATTACGTTGAGAATGGAAATGACACTTACCTGCAACGGATCGGATTGGACCCGAACGGCTCGCTTTACAAGATGTATAACACGCTCGATTCCGCCACCACCGGCGTCGAGAAGAAAACGCGGAAAAGCGAAAGCAATAGCGATTTGCAGGCGCTCATCAACGGTCTTCGCCGCACCGGCACGGCGCGAACCCAGTTCATCTATGATAATGTCAACGTCCCGGCGATGGTGAATTATCTCGCCGCGATGATCGTCACCGGCGGCGTGGATTGCTGTCACAAGAACTATTACGCCTATCGCGATACGGAAGGCACAGGCGAGTGGCAGTTTCTTCCCTGGGACCAGGATTTGACCTTCGGCCGCAACTGGACGGGGGTGTTGACTTACTTCGACGACACCATGTATGTCAACAACCCGCTCTTTATTGGCGGTAACAATGCTTTGCCAGGCGCGTTGTTCAGTCTGCCGGCAATCCGACAGATGTACCTGCGGCGGTTGCGGACCCTCATGGACGAGTTGCTCCAGCCGCCCGCAACTCCGGGGCCGGAACTGAAGTACGAAAGAGCTATCAACAAACTCGCGACGGCGATCGCTCCGGATGCAACGCTTGATTTTGCCAAATGGCCAACCTGGGGCCAAAAACAGACAATGCCGCAAGCGGTCAATATTTTGACGAATCAATATTTGCCGGCGCGGCGGAATTATCTCTTCAAGAGCCAGACCGTTGCGCAGGGCGGCCAGATTCCGAGTTCTCAACCGGTCGATTCGGTAATCACTTTTGGCGCGATCGAATTTAATCCCGCATCGGGAAATCAATTGCAGGAATATATCGAGTTGATAAACACGAACGGCTATGCCGTGGACATATCCGGCTGGCGATTGGCTGGTGGGATCGCGCACACGTTTTCGGGGGGAGTCGTCCTGCCGCCCGGCACCAAGCTCTATGTCTCGCCGAATGTCGCCGGGTTTAAAACGCGCAATTCCGGACCCCGCGGCGGTCAAGGTCTGCTGGTCACGGGGAATTATCGCGGCCAGCTCTCGGCGCGCGGTGAAACGATTAGCCTGTTCGATTCGGCAGGGCGGACGGTGAGTTCGAGCAGCTATATCGGCAATCCGAGCCCGGCGCAGCAATATCTGCGGATCACCGAAATGATGTATCACCCCCCGCCACCATCACCAGGCAGTTCGTTTACGGCCGAAGACTTTGAATACATCGTGCTGAAGAATAACGGTCCGCTCGAATTGGATCTGACCGGAGTTAATTTCACGAATGGTATCGAATTCTCGTTTAGCGGTGCGGCAATTACCAACCTCGGTCCCGGGCAACGCGTGCTGCTCGTCAAAAATGGGGCTGCGTATGCCTCCCGTTATGGCGGTGGGGTTCCTTTGGTCGGATCGTATCAGGGCAACCTGGATAATTCGGGAGAAAACCTGCGTCTGGAGGATGCGGTGGGTGAAACAATTCTCGATTTCTCCTACAACAACTCCTGGTATCCCGAGACCGATGGAGCCGGCTCCGCCCTCATCACCGTGGATGAAACCGCGCCCTGGTTCGCTTGGGAATCAAAAACAAATTGGCGTCCGGCGTTGCCAATATATAACCTCGGCATTGCCTCGTGGAGAGCCAAATATTTTAGCGCTATCGAAATAACCGATCCGGCCATCGCCGGTGATAATGCCGACCCGGACGGGGATGGTCAGGCGAACATTCAAGAGTATATCAGCGGGACCGACCCGCGCGATGCGCGGAGTTATCTTCGGGTCGGGTCGGCGGAGTTGACCGGCGAGAATCGGGGCACGATCCGGCTTGGTTTCGCCGCCGCCGCCGGGAATACGTATACGCTGCTCTACCGCGATTCGTTGAACGAAGGAGTCTGGTTGAAGCTGGCCGATTTCGCGGCGCAATCGACGTCGAAATTAGTCGAGTTCTCCGATTCGGTCGTTGGAAATGCCAAGAGTCGATATTACCGTCTGGTTACGCCGAAACAGGAGTAATGCTAAAAGCGGGGAGTGACTGGAACATAGTAGCCGAGGCCACGGAAGGATCACCCGTAAGCTCATTCGACTTTGTCAGGTTCAGTATCAACCTGAGTTGTCTGAGCCCCCTGGATGGTTTTGATCTGGCGAGAAACATGCTCAACTTTGTCATTTCCTGAGAGAAGCCCGAACTCGATGGTGAAACGTCGGCTTTGGCCGGGCTGAAGTTTTGGGACACGGCCGAACTTGCGTTCGATTCGGCGATTGTACGGGAAGCCGGTGCCCGGCTCGATGCCGGTGACGTAGCCTTCTTCCGGTGCGTTTGAATTCTTCCACAGTGTCAGCATCGACATGGATGTTCCGCTGCGCGCTGATGAGGATTTGGCGGAATTGATCGGCGGCCGACAGGGAGAGCGAGGCGGGGGCAATCATGGCAGCGAAGCAGACGATTTTCAACATAACTCGGATTCTTGAAAAAGAGTTTGTTCTGCGAATAGGATTTGATACCGATAGTGGCAGCCGCGAAGTGGCGCGGCAATGGGAAAGGAATGCAAAAATGAGAACAGCTTGTTTCCTTCTGATCTTGGGGCTCCTCGCGTTGTCCGATGTTCGGAGCGGATCAGGAGCCGGTTCCGCTGACGCCATCACTCGCGCGATGGCGAGTGACGCCGAGGCCGCTCCCCGCGCCGAGGCTGACCCGAGCCGGCCAATCTACCATTTTCGTCCGCCCGCCAACTGGATGAACGACCCCAACGGCCCAATTTACCACAAGGGTTACTATCACATGTTTTACCAGCACAACCCTTACGGGGATCAGTGGGGCAACATGCATTGGGGCCACGCGCGGAGTCGCGATCTGGTCCGGTGGGAACACTTGCCCATTGCCCTTTGGCCATCGAAGGAGGCTGGCGAGGAACATGTCTTTTCGGGGTGCGCGTTGATTAACCCTCAGCGGCAGCCGATGATTTTCTATACCAGCATCGCCCAGGGCAAGTCCGCCAGCGAATACGCGGAACAATGGGTGGCAACGGGGGATAGTAGTTTGATTCACTGGCAAAAAAATCCGGCCAACCCAGTGCTCTCCGAAGCGCTGCATGGTAGCCTGAAGATCTACGACTGGCGCGATCCGTTCTTCTTTCAGCATCAGGAAAACAGTTACCTGGTCCTTGGTGGCCACGTAAACCAAGGCAAGGATGCCCGGGGCGTCGTTAATCTTTACCAGGCGACCAACCGGGAGTTGACCCAATGGAAATACGTTGGCGTGCTGTTCTCGCATCCGGACAGCCAGGTGAAGAATATCGAGTGCCCAAATTTCTTCAAACTGGGTAAACGATGGGTGTTGGTGATTTCACCTCACGGACCAGTCCAGTATTTCGTCGGTGATTTCGATGTTGCCACTCACCAGTTCAAGTCTGTCCAACGCGGCACTCTGGACATCGGCGGCAATTATTATGCTCCCAATTGCATGCTCGACCCGAATGGGCGGCGCCTTATGTGGGGCTGGATAAACGGATTCAAGGGAGGAAACGGTTGGAACGGATGCCTCACGATGCCAAGAATTCTGACGGTGGGATCGGACGATCAACTGCGGCAAGAACCAGCGCCGGAACTCAAGAAATTGCGCGGTAAGAAATCCAAATCCACGGAGGTTGCCGTGGGCAATTCAGCGTCGTTCATCGAGACAGGGAAGGGCGACGCTATGGAAATCCTCGCTGAGTTCGAGCCCGCCGACGCGACAGCATTTGGTTTGAAAGTGCGCCGGTCTACCGACGGACAGCGTGAAATCGGCGTCAGTTACGACGGCCATCAGCTCGAAGTGGCGGGTGCCAAAGCTCCCTTTAAATTGTTGCCCGATGAAAAGACGCTGAAGCTGCACGTCTTCCTTGACCGGTCGGTGATGGAGGTGTTTGTGAACAACCGCGCCTGCTTCACTCGAGTAATCTATCCCGGCGAAAACGACCTCGGATTTGGGGCGTTTGCAACGGGTGGCAAGGTCCGGCTTCGGTCGCTCGAGGCGTGGCCACTGCGATCGATTTGGTAAATTTCCGCTTGCTGCCTGCTGGCGAAGTCGTTTGTCGCTTCCCCGGTTCGTCCGCCCCAGCTTACCGGTGTAAGTGCCCAGCGTTTCACTGTGCTCGCGCAGCACTTTGATTTCGGGTAGTCGGTTTTACGTGTTAACCCAACCACGAATCTCAGCCACGTTTGGACGCGATTTCCTTGAGCGAAATTCCTCGAAAATTATTGCAACTTGCAAGTGGAGTAGCCCCCGGTCTCTCGCACATTGCATGAAACAGAACGGCGAAGATCGAGCGAAGAGGCTCATGGCGATTGTAAGGTATTCCGGGTTAGCCAGTTAATCGAAGTAACGAGATCGTGGCATAAGAGGCGCTAAGACTTGGTTCGGATGCATGCGCGATCAACGAA
>JBDTOW010000073.1:0-10135 GCA_039933075.1 Verrucomicrobiota bacterium
AGCCGAACCTGAAATCGGACGGCACCTGATCGGCGAGTCCCTGAAGGTACTCGCGCCGCGGAAAGGAATAATAGGCTGCATCGACACAAACCGTCTTGAAGACTTCGGCATATTCGGTCAGGCAATCGCGCTCGAAGCGTGTCTTTGCAACCTTCCCCCGATATTCGTAGCGGGCCGGGGTGTAGAGTTGTCCGAACCAGCCTTCGTACTTCCATGAAGACGTGCCGATGAACACACCTTTGGCGGCAAGTTCTGCCGCTTTCACTTTCATCCGCTCGCGGTCGAAGGGCATTCGCGGATGAGATTATCCCAGCCAGAAATCAAAGACGAGTCCTCTCCATTCCGCCATGACCAGCGCTCGCTTCGTCAGGCGACGGCTCGCGCTCGTCACGGCTGAACTTGCATCGCATTCGCGGTGCGGCTTCCGTTGTGAGCTTGGCTCCGCGCTCCGCTACTTCCGCACTCCATAATTCATTCCGTTGCGGAACCGCTTCGCTTCATGTCGCCAACATCCCAACCGAAGCGATGTTCATCAACATGCGTTGAGGGACCCACAGAAGCCGCAACCGGTTAGTTCAATTCGGTAGGTCCCATGAGCCTGCACGTCGGCTCCCGTTTTACGTCCTGATTCCAGGACTTCGCGCTTACCACCTTTAGCGCCGTGACCAGCGTGCGGATTGCTGCGCTTCACGGGCTGCCGGTCGGCCCCGTCCCCCTTTCGACCACGCCCGTTCCGCTCCACAAACCGCGCGCTCGTCACGAGCTGCATCCGTTGGACTGACCGCATGAGCGGCAGCTTCCGTCTGCCGCTTCGCCTCGCTCCACTTCGCTTTCTTCCTTCGCTTCGACACATGCTTCGCTGCGGAACCGCTGCGTTCTGCTTGGCGAACAGGCAGACCGAAGCCTGAAAAATACCACAAGCCAAATTTCATTGTTGGCATTTTGAATTGTGACCATTTCCGATCAGCGGATCATTTGATAGATAAACGCGAACATTGCTAAAAAAAGTCTGACGCGGAGCACCATGAATTGCCTGACCAACGCTGGTATTCCGATCGAAAAAATGGAGATTATCAAAGCGCTCAAAAACGGAACGCAGCACCGAAACTCTCGCAATCACGGGAAATATACGCATCGAGAAGTATGTTGTTGGGCCGGCGTTGGTGAATCCACATTGCGTGTGTTGCGAGCTGGAGCGCCGCGCAAACTGCCGATTACGCCGTGACCAAAGCGCGGTTTGCTTCGGTCCACGGGCTTTCGGTCGCCCCTCTCCCCCTCTCGGCCACGCCCGTTCCGCTTCTCAAACCGCGCGCTCGTCACGAGCGAGCATCCACAAAGTGCCGCATTAGCGGCGGGCTTCCGTTATGCCGAATTCGGCATAATGCTTAGTGGTGTATCCGTGATGGTTCGGCCCAAAGCGTGGTTGAACATTTGGATCTTCTCCGAACCATTGCGGATACACTGCCATTGAACTGAACCACTGAGCCCGCGATCTACTAAAACCCATCAGGGGAAAGTATCGAAGCGGAGTTGATCGCGGAGTTGCGGCAAGCGTAGAACGAGGGCGGTTGGTTGCGCATCGGTCGCCCCAGCGCTGGAATAGTGATCGCACTCGAGCAGGACTGAGAGTTTCCGCAAAAGTCGCGGCGAAAAGGAGTCGTTCGCAAGCAGAGCTGCGCGAACCAGGCTGCTCGCAACGAGAGTCGGCCTGCAACACAACAACAGGTGAATGGGGGCTCGCACGACCGCTTTCATGACGTGTCCCAGATTGGTGGTTTCTTTGGTCGAGCGATGACACCGATCAGGACCAGAGACTGTTGGCCGCAGTTCGGACAGACCAGTGGGGGTGGTTCCAGATGCTTTATGGTGAGGACCTCTTCTGTCGCTTGCTGCTCAGGAAGTGCGGGGCTTTGAGCCAGGACTGCACGAGCTTGAGCAATCCGGGTGGAACGATTTCGGTTCGAATGCAGACCGTATCCCCTGATTTTCACGAAACGCGGAGGCAAGATGTGCAGACAAAAACGGCGGAGGAACTCCTCCAATGGAAGAGTCATCGATCGGATCTGACTGTCGTGGGCATAGTCTTTATAGCGGAAGGTGACCGTCCCGTTCTGAAGGTCCAAAACCTCCAATCGATTGTTGGTGATGGCGACCCGATGAGTGTAGCGGCACAAATAGGCCAAGACCGCCTGAGGACCGGCAAAGGGCCGTTTGGTGTAGACGACCCATTTGTGACGACAGACTCGACGCAGCAAGCGGGCAAAGACCACCGGGTGTGAAAGGCCTGGTTGCGAATTGGGGAACTGCAGCTCACCCTTATCGAAGAGCTGCTTAAGTCCGTCGCGGAATTTAGCGCGGAAGACAATCGACAAAGCCCTCACCGGGAACAACCATTTGGGGCTGAGTGAAACCCAGCTCTGACCCTCCAGCGACAGGCCGCCTCCGGTGACCACGCAATGGAGATGGTAATGGTCCAGGACATTTTGCGACCAGGTGTGGAGAACCGCGGTGACTCCCAGGGTGGCTTTGAGATTGTTGCGTCCAAATTGCATCAGCGTGGCCGTGGCGCTGGAGAACAACAGAGAATACAGCCGCTCTTGGTTGTATTGAATGAGCGGATTCAGTTCGTGCGGGAGTGAACACGACGTGGAAGTAAGGGATGGGCAGCAGGTGCTCGACCTGCTGCTCCAACCACCGGGCGCTGTTCAGCTTTTGGCAGCTCGGACAGTGCCGGTTGCCGCAGGAGTGCGGCACGAAGTGTTCCTTCCCGCAGTGGGCACACTGGTACTGGTGGCCACCCAGCGCCGGTGTGTGACAGGCGGCGATGGCGCGCAGAACCTTCCAGTGGTGGACCGGCAGGCGATGACTTTGAGAGAAGTCAGGCAGCGTGGCGCGCACGACTTCGCCCAAGGTGATAGACTTCGCCTGACCGACGCCCGAGCAACCGGTCATCGGACCTGATTCGAGAACCGGTTAGGCAGTCTGGCGGGCCCGGCTAAAATCGATCAGATCGAACGCACTACTGACTTGGGCTAGCCGTTCTTGGCGAACATGGAGGTAGGTTGTTGTCGTTGAAAGCCGGCTGTGACCGAGCAACCGTTGCAATGTGATGGGGTCGACGCCTGCCTCCAGCAGATGAGTGGCAAAGCTGTGCCTCAGACTATGGATTCCGCCACGGTCGGGCAATCCCACCCGTTCCACCGCAGTGTTGAAGGCGTACTCCGCACCATCACTGCTAATATGCCGATCGGGATAAACTCTGCTGGCAAACAGCCAGTCTTTCGGACGGTAGAGTCGCCAGTAGGCTCGCAACTCCTCCTGGAGGCGGTCTGAAAATATCGTGTACCGATCCTTGCGGCCTTTTCCTTGAACGATATGGATCTGATGCCGATCGCTGAGCAAGTCCGCAACCCGCAGTTGACAGACCTCGCTGACGCGCAGGCCAGCGGCATAGGTCGTCATGAGCAGAGCGCGATGTTTGGGATTGAAATCCGGACACCCAAAGAGCTTCACCAACTCCTGCACGCTGTAGACCTTGGGACGGAGCACAGGCTTTTTCATCCGCGGCAACGCCTGCTCGATGGCCGTGGTCGGCCGATGAATTATTTTGCCGAAGAAAAAGCGCAGGCCACTCACTGCGATATTGAGAGAACTGAAGCCAAGCTTCCTCTCTCGCAGCAAATGCAACAGATAGATTTTGATTTCGTCGTCGCTGATTTGATCGGGCGACCGATGGTAGAACCGGGCTAAGCCGGCGACAGACCGCACGTAAGAGTCTTGCGTGTGAGATGAGAATCCACGGAGCTGGATCTCGTCGATGAGTTTTTGACGTAGTGGAGTCATAAGACTCCAATATCGCCTAACGTCATCGAAGATACTGATGCCCCTACCTACCGCCTCAGCGGTTTAGTTCAACGGAAGTTATTCCGCATCCCGTTTTATGCCGCATGTCAGTGGGATGTGCCTCTGTGACATTCCGTTTGAGCGTTTGGGTGCGGCATAAAAATGGGAGGCATTGAGGAGTGGCGGCGAGCATTCTGGATGAATGCAAAATTCATCCACCTCATCGGGCGGCTCCTTCGGGCCGCTTTCTCCATACATCAACCCTTATCTAACCCAGATCCGAGCAGAGGGGTATGCAGCCCGGTCAATCGACGACCAGGTTTGTGCTCTCAATCTGTTTGGTCGCTGGCTTAAGCGAACCGGTCGTGAGGTGCGGGACTTGACCGAGGCAGTGACTTGCGATTTTTTGCAGCGCGTAATCAAGGGCCGCTACCCGAAAGATGCCGCACCCGCAGCGTTGCGACGGCTCTTGGAATTGCTCCGGCAGATTGGGGTCACGCCGGCAGCTAAAGCAGCACCTCCAAGTCCATCTGAACGACTGACGTGCGCTTATGAACGTTTTCTTTTTAAGGAGCGTGCTCTATCGCAAGAGACGGTCACTGGGCATCGGTGCTTCGTCATGAGGTTCTTGTCTGAGAAGTTTGGTAGTGGTCCACCAAATCTATCCAAACTGCGTCCCCTCGATGTGACCGCGTTTGTGCAGCGGCACGCGCACCGGCACAGTCCAGCACAAGCGAGAAATTTAGTAGGAGCAATGCGGTCGTTCTTGCGTTATCTGCATTACAGGGGCTTGGTCCACCGGGATCTCTCGCTGGTCGTTCCGAAAGTGGCATGTTGGTCGTTCTCGGTTGGCCCCAAACATCTGGCGCCCGCTCAAGTACAGCGGGTACTGCATCGTTGCGACCGAAGCACGGCGGTGGGACGACGCGATTACGCCATCCTGCTTCTGCTCGCGCGGCTTGGTTTGCGGGCGGATGAAGTCGTCAGACTCAACCTCGAAGATATCGATTGGGAAGACGCGCGGATCACCGTGTGCGGGAAAGGTGGAAGGTGGGCGCAGTTGCCGCTCCCGGCGGATGTCGCACGAGCCATTGCGCGTTATCTACGCCATGATCGGCCGCGATGCGCCAGTCGTCGAGTGTTCCTCCGCAATAAGGCTCCCATCGACGGGTTCAAAAGTGGGCGTGCCATTTCGAGCATCGTCAAAGCAGCCTTGGCAAAAGCAGGCGTGGTCTCGGCACGAAAGGGCGCGCACTTACTGCGCCATAGTCTGGCGATGGACATGCTCCGCAAGGGCGCCTCGTTTGATGAAATCGGAGAAATGCTCCGGCACAAATGCTCCAAGAGCACCTCGATCTATGCCAAGGTGGATCTCCAATCGCTGCGAACGCTGACTCTGCCCTGGCCGGGAGGTGTCCGATGAAGCGGTTCCATCAGGCCGTCGATGACTACCTTGCGCTCCGTCGCAGCCTCGGGTTCAAACTCCTTGGCTACGGCCAGTGCCTGCACGAGTTCGTCTCCTTTTTGAAGACGAACGGATCGTCACACATCACGAGCAAGCTCGCGCTGGAGTATGCCACCCGACATCCAGATGAAAAGCCGTCCTTAAGGAGATGCCGGCTTTGTATCATTCGCGGCTTTGCCTCTTACTGTAGCGGCGCTGATCCAAGAACGGAGGTCCCCCCGGTTGGGCTGTTGAGGTTCCGATCCCAGAGGGCAAAGCCGCACCTCTACTCTGAGGAGGAAATCTGCCGCCTCCTCGAGGCGGCCCTGAAGATGAAATCTCTGCACGAGTTGCGACCGCATACCTGCTCTTGTCTGTTTGGTCTGCTGGCAGTGAGCGGCTTGAGGCTGGGTGAGGCGATCAATCTCCAACCACAGGACGTGGACTGGTCAGAGGGGGTCCTCACGATCCGTGGCGCGAAATTTGGGAAGTCGCGCCTGGTTCCGCTCCACCCGTCCACATGCGCGGTGCTGTTTGATTATGCTAAACGCCGCGATGAGATCTTCAATCGGCGTCCCGTGCCCTACTTTTTTGTCACGAGTTGCGGCACAAAACTGTCGGGAAGGAATCTACGTCAGATCTTCCACGAGCTATCACGGCAGATCGGCATCCGCAAACCGGGTGTGCGGAATGGGCCGCGCTTGCACGACTTCCGGCACCGCTTTGCCATTCACACGCTTCTACGCTGGTATCGGAGCGGTGAGCAAGTAAGCCGCCGCATGCCGGTGTTGTCCACCTATCTCGGACACGTGAACCTGAGCGGGACGTATTGGTATCTGGGCAGCACGCCGGAGTTAATGGCCGCTGCCAGTAAACGCATCGAAGCTCGGTGGAAAGGACTTGTCTGATGAAAGCGACATTCGACTTCTCTCCGCTCTGCCAGTCGTTCTTTTCAAAACGACTGATGGCGCAATGCAAGGCGAGCCCGCACACGATCTCCGCCTACGCCCAGACGTTCCGACTGCTGACGGCCTACGCTCAGAAACGGCTGCACGTGCCGCCATCAAAATTATCGCTGGCACAACTCGACGCAAACTTCATAGCGAAGTTTTTGGACGACTTGGAATCCGGTCGGTCCAACGGCACGCGCACTCGCAACGCTCGGCTTGCATCACTTCGTTCCTTTTACCACTACGCCGCATTGGAAGCTCCGCAGCACGCGGCTTTGATCCAGCGCGTGCTGGGGATCCCGTATAAGCGGCACACGCGGCGGCTGGTGACTTACCTGAGTCGGTCGGAAGTCGAGGCCCTGCTTGGCGGTGTGGACAAATCCACCTGGATCGGACGACGTAACCACGCCCTGCTGTTGGTGGCTGTACAAACAGGGCTGCGGCTCTCCGAGATTACTGGGTTGAGGCAAAGAGACGTGACGCTGGGTCCCGGTGCACACGTCCGTTGCGAAGGCAAAGGACGAAAAGAGCGATGCACACCACTGGCCAAACCAACGATGACTGTGCTGAAAGCATGGATCAACGAGCAAGGGGATGACGAATCGTGCTTCCTCTTCCCCAGTAGCAGCGGCGGTCGCCTAAGCGCGGATGCGGTGCAGCACGCGCTCGCTAAACAGGTCAGAACAGCTCAATGCGGATGCCCGTCGCTTGCGAAAAAGCGCGTGACACCGCACGTGTTGCGCCATACCGCAGCGATGGAGTTGCTTCAGGCCGGAGTTGATCGAGCGCTAATTGCTATCTGGCTGGGGCACGAGTCACTCGAAACGACGCAGATTTACTTGGACGCGGACCTCCAGTTAAAGAAGACCATTCTCGACAAAATGCACCCGACGAGAAGCAAGCCGGCGCGATACCGGCCCGACGACCAACTGTTGAGCTATCTCAAAGGGCTCTGACAAGTCTCCGTTTTATGCCGCATCGGGGAAAGCCGGGCGACCAATCAAACCGCCCCAAATCGCAAACCATGCGGCATAAAACGGGATGCGGAATAACTTCCGTCTGTGGCTCGGCAGCGGGCGTTTCGCTTCGGGTCGAGTAGGGACGGCCGTTTACACGGCCGCCCCTCTCTCAGAACCGGACAGGCGGGTCACGCATCCGGCTCTTTGGATGATAGCTCAATGAGCAAACAGCATGAGCTGCGGCTCTGAGACCGGTGGGGCAAGGTTCGGGAGGTTGTGTCGATACCACTCCGTTGTTAACGAAACCAGATGTTCCGTGAACCAATCGATGCGATATCCAAGGTGCATTCCGCTGCGAGCACTGCGATGCCATATCCCGCGACTGCTCCAAGCCGTTTTGGCCGCCTGACTGGCCGACACCTCACGACTCAGGAGATGACGGTAGAGATAGCGAGGGCGTTTCTTCTGGCGTATGACGATGGCTCGCAGCCGTCGCCGGACATGCGCATCCATCGCCTTCCAGTTCCGCACCCCTTCCTCGTTGCACAACCGGTAATAGGCCACCCAACCTTTGATGTAACTGTTGAGGTCCTTAATACAAGTCAGCAGCGATTGCCCCCAGTTGCGTGGAGTCATCTCCTTCAACCGGGTTTTGACTCTCTCCACCGTTTTGCCCGAGAGATGAACGGTCCATTTGGCCTCTTTGTTCCGGCAAAACCGAAACCCAAGGAAGTGGACCTCCTGCGGTCTTCTAACCGCACTCTTTTCCGAGTTGATGAACAGGCGCAATCGCTTCTCAAGCAAACTCTGCACGCTGGCCATCACCCGTTTGCCGGCACGCCGACTGGCCACGAAAATATTGGCGTCATCGGCGTACCGAACGAATCGCAGTCCTCTGCGTTCCAACTCCCAATCCAGTTCATCCAGCACAATGTTCGAGAGCAACGGTGAGAGTGGACCTCCTTGCGGAGTGCCCTCTTCACTCACCACACGCGTTCCGTCCGGCAGCACCACCTTGGCTTTGAGCATCCGACCAATCAGTTGAAGAACACCTTTGTCCTTCACCCTCTGGGCCAGTCGCGCCAAAAGCCGTTGGTGATTGACTCGGTCGAAAAATTTCGCCAGGTCAATGTCCACGATGGTCGTGAAACCCGCCGCCAGATATTCCCGCGCTTTTACTATCGCGGTTTGCGCCCCTCGACCACGGCGAAAACCGTGGCTGCCTTCGTGAAAGGTCGGTTCATAAATCGGTTCCAGCACTTGCAGAACCGCTTGCTGCACCCACCGGTCAATCACGTTGGGAATTCCTAAACCCCTTTCGCCTCCCCCGGGCTTGGGTATCCAAACCCGACGAATGTCTCCAGGGTGATAGGTCCCCGCCAGCAGTTCCCAACTCAGACGCGGCAGCAGTTCCTGATGATGCTCATTTACCGCTTCCACGCTCTGGCCGTCCAC
This sequence comes from Verrucomicrobiota bacterium, assembly GCA_039933075.1. Taxonomy (GTDB): domain Bacteria; phylum Verrucomicrobiota; class Verrucomicrobiia; order Limisphaerales; family JACPZS01; genus JBDTOW01. Next base: position 8,652 of record JBDTOW010000073.1, read on the forward strand.
GCCGGGCGCTCCCTTGTTCTGAATGACTTTGTACAGCGCCCTCAAAAGATTAAACTCCGAGGCCACTGCATCCAGCAACGAACTTGCGTCCGCTGCTCCGGTCACGAAACCGCTGGACTCCTTGCCCTTGGCTTTGTGCAGCCGCGCCTTGGCCCTTCCCAATAGATTGGGAATTTCCGCGGCTTGGCCCCCTTGCGGGCTGTCGGCGAACGCCAAGTTCAGTTGTTCTGGTTTCGTTGTTCTCATCTTCATCATCCCCTTCGCTCCACGGGCTTTCACCCGCTTCCTCGCTACTACGAGATAATCCGACTTCTCTGCCGACTTCACACCGAGGTCGTTGCCTTCCTTCAGCGTTACCTTGTCGCCAAGGATCGACAGAGCTCTCTTGGGGTAAGGCGATGAACTTTCCCGCCGCCCTGTCCTCAATACAAATCGGGCTTCCCGGAATATCGGGTATCGTGTTTGCAGGCACACTCACCCGCCCGACCTGCCTTACGAGGCTTCACTTTCGTTCAGGACTTCAGTTCGTCTTCGGGCTTCCTCCCCACACGGCCTCACGGCTCATGCAGTTGCCTTTGACTCGTGGTTGCCTTCCGAAGGCCCCACAAGGGTCTTTCACCCTCTAGCTCATCTCCATGCCCAACGCACCTGCGATTCGCTATGCGCTCCTCTTCACCCTCCACTCCACTGACTCCGCTCGCCGACCACAGACCGAAGCCTTTCAACGCCCACCTTGGCGTGAGAGCCGACGCGACTCCGATTGAAGCTCCAACAACTTTCTCGTGCGGCAATCTCGGGCTCAAGCAAGGATGCATTCTTTAGGCAAAGCAGTGGAAATAGCCATCATTAGCGAATTAACCATGCGCGCCGAAGCTCGCCGTGGCGCGTCCAGCAATTCGACCACCCCGGAAAGCACGTCGTTGTAGCTACCTGCCGTTTGCCACTCGATTTGCTCATCACACACTCCTTGACGAGTCATTGGACCGGTTGCCGTGACAGCGCGATGAAACCAAGTTTGATTGTATGGCGGCGTCGGACGCGTCAACGATACTACGGTTCAGTCGCTTCCGTTCCTGGTTGACTCGCCCGACGCCGCCGGGAGTTTTTGCCTCTAGGTTTTCATCGCTGGAATCTGTCGCTGCGCTCCTTTGAAAATCTTGCGGGTAGATGCTCCACTGAGACCCCAGTAAGTTCGCAAAGGGAATCTCTGCGAGCGCACAGGCCCCGAGCCAGCGCGCCGCGCCGGGCACCGTCAATCGACTGTAGGAGCAGGGTTGCAGTTGACCGCGAATCTCGCTGATTCGGAGTCGTCGAGCCGAGTGAGACATCAGCGAAAGCCATTTGTATCTCTGCCTAGTTTGATTTAGCGGATGACGAGGCAATCGCGTGCCTCTTCCACGGCAAGCACACCGCCAGCTTCGCGGCCGGCAAGAAGACATTCGGCGACCGCATCCCCGACCAGCTTCTCCACTGCGTCGCGCATG
>JBDTOW010000074.1:0-9893 GCA_039933075.1 Verrucomicrobiota bacterium
ACGATGCCCCGATCGGGGCCGGGCTCGGTAATTTCCAAACCGTTCAGCGTAATCGTTCCGGTATCTGGCTTGATTAAGCCAGCGATCATTGAAATCAGCGTGGTCTTGCCCGCGCCGGAATAGCCGACGATGGCGACGAACTCGCCTTTTTCGATTTGCAGGGTGATGCCGCGCAACACCTCGGTCCGGTTATTTTGTGGCCCGTACCCTTTACCGACATTTTTTAGTTCGAGGAACGCCATCTGATTCAAGCTTGATGATTGTCGAGTAGTGCTATGGTCCTTCAGGCCGTCTTGAATCGCTTTTCCACCACGCTCATTAGCCGGTCGAGGACGAACCCGACGACGCCAATGGTGACGATGCAGAGGATGATGTGCTCATAAATCAGCGCGTTATATTCCTGCCACAGAAAGCCCCCGACACCCGGCCGGCCCGTTAACATTTCTGCGGCGACGATCACCAGCCACGCGATTCCGAGACTCAGGCGAAACCCGGTGAACATGTATGGCAGCGTGGCCGGGATCAGCACCTTGAAAAGCGTCTTGGCACGGGAAAGCTTCAGCACCTTCGCCACATTGAGGTAGTCCTGCGGAATCGCGCGCACGCCAACAGCGGTGTTCAATACCGTGGGCCACATGGCGCAAACCGCGATCGTGAACAACGCGCCGAGTTCGGAAGCTTGTTTGCCCGCGCTCAGAAACAACACCAATCCGAGCGGCAACCATGCCAGCGGCGAAACCGGCCGCAGCACTTGGATGATCGGATCGAACGTCTTGGTGAAGGTTTTCGAAAGGCCTAAGCAGAACCCGATCGGCGTGCCGATGATCAGCGCCAGCGCATAACCTTTGGCGACGAGGACCAGCGAGTACCAGGTGAACCGCAAAATGCCCTGGTCCATCTCGCCGCGCTTCTCAAATGGCTTGAGAATATATTCTTTACTTTTCGCCCAAGTCTGGGTGGGTGATGGGAGTTCTTTCGCCCAGGTGGCGCTGGACAGATTCCAGAGCAACACCATGCAAACAACGCCGATGAGCGGCAGAATCAACCAGTCGAGTTTGAATTTGGAGTCGTTCATATCAACAGCAGTGGATTTCGTCAGCCTTTGAGATTGTTCACCGCGAATGCCTTCGCGTACTCCTCTGGTCTGGATGGGTCGAACGTGACCCCGTCAAACAGGGTCTCCTTATTATTGTTGACGCCGCCATGCATGTAGTTGATTTCTTTCATTGCCTCTTCGTAAAGGTCGGCGCGCATCACTTGCCTGGCCACTCCTTCGTAGTCCGGCGCGCCAGTGACCATGCCCCAACGGCGAAATTGCGTGAGCCACCATTTGCAATACTTGGGCTGCGGGTAATTGCAATTTCGCTTGCTGAAATGCATGTAGAATTCGTCCTTCTTCTTCCGGCCATCGCCGTACTCATAGTCACCCAGCAACCGGCCCAGGATGACGTCTTTGTCACAGTTAATGTAGGTGGGCCTGCTCACGATCTCGCACTGCTCGGGGCGATGGTCGAGATCATCGAGCCAGACGCTCGCTTCGTTCAACGCCTTGAGCACGGCCTTGACAGCTTTCGGATTCTTGTCCGCGAACTCCGCGGTAAAGGCGCAGACCTTCTCCGGATGATCCTTCCAAATCTCCTGCGTGGCGACGGAGGTAAATCCAATTTTGTCCACCACGGCTCGAGCGTTCCAAGGCTCGCCAACGCAGAAACCGTCCATCTTGCCGATCTTCATGTTGGAAATCATCTGCGCCGGCGGAATGGTGATTAGCGCGATATCCTTGTCCGGGTTGATGCCGCCGGCCGCCAGGTAGTAACGCATCCACATCGCGTGCGTGCCGGGCGGAAAGGTCATGGCAAAGGTGAGCGGTTCGCCGAGCTTCCTGGCTTTCTCGACGAATGGCTTCAACGCTTTTGGATCATCGGCAACTTTGCCCTTCCATTCGGCTTTGAGTGTAATGGCCTGGCCGTTACGACTGAGAATCCAGGGAATGATCATCGGTTTCTTCGGCGATCCCAGCAGCCCCATCGTCGAGGCAATCGGCATCCCGATTAGCATGTGGGTCGCCTGGAGGTCGCCGCCAGAGAGTGAGTCGCGGATGGCCGCCCAGTTCGCGCCTTTGGCAACGATCGAATTGATGCCGTATTTTTTGAACAGCCCTTTTTCGTGCGCGATGACGATCGGGGAGCAATCGGTCAGCGCGATGATGCCGAATTTCATCGCCGTCGTTTCCGGCGCGTCGCTGGCGTAAACGCTGCCGACCCAGCCGCGCGGCAGGCCACCCAGAAGCGTCGCCGCGCCAAGTCCTTTCGCGGCGGCGCCGAAGAAATCACGCCGGCTGAGTTTGAGGGGCGAGGTTGACGGTATCTGCAGAGCGTGGGATTTCATCGGTGTTGATTTCTGCGGTGATTTTTTTGGCTTCGCCAATCAGGCAGGTTTTGGCGCGGTTGAAAATATCGAGGCGGAAGACCTCTTGGGCGGCCGGGCTCCCGACGTGGCCTGGATCTTTCAGCAAGCCAGCCCGCACAAGCTGACCCACGATCCAGGCGGCCTTGTCGTCGGAGGGTTCATTCGCGTGATGCCGGTGAAATATGTTCAAATCCAGCAGCGACTTGATTCTGGTGTGGCCCAAGTGAAACGGGCCGAGCGGCCCGCAATTCAAACAATCCGACGGTGCGTTGACATAACGGGCCCAGGCGAGCGTTTCGCTGATGGGCGCGCGGTTTTCCGGTTGATCGCAAAAGAAACAGGCCTCGAGGAGGGCGGCAATAACTCGCTCATGTTCGTCGGCGCGTTCTTCGGCAAAGTCGCGGCGAACCATCAGCACTTTTTCCGGATTCTGGTGTGTCTCGAACAGGCCGAGCTCGTGCGCCATCACCAGCGGCGCGCAATCGACCAGCGGAAGAAAACCAATCCGCAATGGTTTTCGGATTCGCCTGTCCGACCTGGGCCATGTCATTTCTTTGTTCATTCAGGAACCGGGTTCCTCAATGCCCGACGGCCTAAGCTGCGAGTGTGCCATCGTCAAGAGCTGGCGCGAGGGATGCTAAGATTGTTTTACTTGAATGAAATGAACGGGATTCATACATGAATCAACCACTTGATAGCAGGCAGCTCCGAGCCTTTGCCGCGTTGGCACGCACGTCCAGCTTCACCCTCGCTGCCAAGGAACTTTCCTTATCGCAATCAGCGGTCAGCCACTCGATGAAAGCTTTGGAGGAGGATGTGGGCTGTCGAGTTTTTGACAGGCTGGGCAAAAAAGTTGTCCTTACCCAGGCAGGCGAGCAACTTCTTCGTCACGCCGAAAAGATTTTGCAGGAGATGTCGGCCGCCCGTAGTGCGCTCGAACATTTGGGCAAATGGGGACATGGCCGGCTGCGTGTTGGAGCAAGCACGACGGCGTGCCAATATATTCTGCCCTCCGTTCTGCGTGAGTTCAAAGAAAGCTTTCCCCATTCGGCGATTACGATTGAGCCGGGCGACACACCGCAGGCGATCAAGTTGTTCGATGAGAACCGGATCGATCTGGCACTCTCTTTGGAACCACAACGCGAGGAAAGCCTCGAGTTTCATCCATTGTTCAGTGATGAATTGACGTTCATTGTCAGCCCGCTTCATCCCTGGGCCATGAGCGGGAAAGTGGAACGATCCGAAGTTCCTCGCCAGAACTATATTCTCTACAACCGCGCCAGTTACACCTTCCGGCTCGTCGAGCGATATTTTTTCGAGGAAGACATTGTGTTGAACACCTTTATTGAGCTGGGCAGCATGGAAGCCATCAAGGAACTCGTGAAGCTCACGCTCGGAGTCAGCATCCTGGCGCCGTGGATCGTTCAGGAAGAACTGCAACATGGCTCTTTGGTGTCGCTCCCCTTGGGCCGGCGGAAGCTCAGACGCAATTGGGGTATTTTGCACCAGCGGAACCGCCGTCTGAGCCTTGCCGAGGAAACATTCATCGGGTTATGCCGATCGGTCACCGAGCGCTTCAACCAAAAACCCGTCCCGACCCCAGACTCCGAACCGGGTCTCAATGTCGACGGCTGATCTTACATTCAGTCTCATCAGATTCATTGACAGAGGACCCCCCGTCGTTTACGCAATCGGTTATGAATACCGTGCATTCGGTTCCTGCCTGCCGCATTACTGTCCAACTATCCGCTCTGTTTCTTATCTGCACCGCGCTTGGCGTCGAAGCTCCGTCAACCTTCAAGGTCGGCGAATTCAGCTTCACTCGGCCCGTCAGTTGGGAATGGGTTGAAGTTACCTCGTCCATGCGCAAGGCCCAACTCCGCGTGCCCGATCCGGAAAAGAAAGCGAGTGCGGACATTATCTTTTTTTATTTCGGCGAAGGTAACGGTGGCGGCACAAAACCAAATATCGACCGATGGTTCCGGCAGTTCCAGGAGCCCAAAGAAAGAATCAATGCCAAGGTTGAAGAAGCGACGATCGGACAAAGAAAGGTTACTTACGTGCAGGCCGAGGGCACTTACCTGAGCGGAATGCCTGGCGGCCCGCAAACTCCCCTGCCCAACCACGCGTTAATCGGCGCGATCATCGAGAGCGCGCAGGGCAATGTATTCATCCGCATGACCGGACCCGCCAGCCTGGCAAAATCCACCTTGAACGATTTCAAGAAATTCGTGGAGATGGCCTTGAAGTAAGAAATGTGGGGTCATCCGGCTCGGGATTCGAAGGCCGCCCATTCTGATGATGCGATGCCGCATACTTTTTCGGCACTGTCCCTTCCTTGTGCTCGCCGGCGCATGACTTGATACGGCCACGCAAAGTGCTACAAGCGTTAGGAAAACCGAGAAGATCTCTCCGTGCTTCTCGTTCAAGCCCAAATAAGATTTTAGGAGAATATCTTTTCGGTGGATCCCAATGGGATTCCGCAACCAAGCCCAGGGTTGCTCGGAACAACTTCTCCGCAAGGCAGTCGAATCGAAATTATTGCCCGGCACCTGTCGTCCAACTATCCGGCGGCCGAGACTCCTTCGACGAAGCCGCCCTCGGTCAGTAGCCGGACGTTGAGAATCTCATCAAGTTTCTTCGCATCCATCAGACCCGTCGCCAGCACGACTTCGCGGATGGTCTTGTTCTCGCTCATCGCGGTTTTAATCGCGGTCGCAACCTTGTCATAGCCAATGTGCGGCGTGAGCGCCGTCGCGAGGATTGCGTTCTGCGCCGCGATGCGCGCCATGTGTTCGCGGTTGGCAACGATTCCGGCGATGCACTTGTCGGCGAATACGCGGGAGCCGTTCGCGAGGATGTTGAGCGACTGCAGCAAATTGTGGGCGACGACCGGCATGGCGACGTTGAGTTCGAAGTTGCCGGAGGCATCGGCGAACGAGCAGGTGACATCGGAGCCCATGACCTGCATCGCCACCATCATCACCGCCTCGCAGATGACGGGGTTGATTTTGCCCGGCATGATGGACGACCCGGGTTGCAGCGCCGGCAAACGAATTTCCTGCAAACCCGCTTGCGGACCTGAGTTCATCCAGCGCAAGTCATTGGCAATTTTGTAGAGCGCCGTCGCCAGGGCTTTCAATGCGCCGCTCAGTTCAGTCAGCGTGTTTAACGTCGCCTGAGCGGCGAAGTGGTTGCGGGTTTCTTTGAACGGGATTTGGGTCACTTGTTCCAGCGCCGCGGCGATGCGCCGCCCGAATTCCTTATGGGTGTTGATGCCCGTGCCGACCGCAGTGCCTGCCAGCGCGAGTTCGAGCAAGCGCGGCATGACGTCTTCCAATCGTTCGATGCTCAACTCGATCTGCGTCGCGTATCCGCCAAACTCTTGTCCCAGCCGCACCGGCATGGCGTCCATTAAATGCGTGCGACCGGACTTCGGCACGTTGTCGAACTCCACTGCTTTCGCGCTCAAGGTTTTTTGCAGGTGCAGCAAGGCTGGGATGAGTTGCTCGCGCACTTGCATGGCCGCAGCGATGTGAATGCAGGCGGGGATGACATCGTTGGAGGATTGACCCACGTTCACGTGATCGTTCGGATGCACCAGCTTCTTGTCGCCGCGCTGGCCGCCCAACATTTCGACAGCGCGGTTGGCGATGACTTCGTTGGCGTTCATATTCGTCGAGGTGCCGGAGCCGGTCTGGAAGATGTCGATCGGAAAATGTTCGTCCCACTTGCCCTCGGCGACTTCCCTCGCGGCGGGGATGATAACCCGGGCATGTTTCTCTTCGAGCAAACCGAATTCCTGGTTCACTTTCGCGGCGCACATTTTTACCAGGCCGAGGGCGCGGATGAAGGGGCGGGGGAATCGCAGTCCGCTGATGGGAAAATTCTCGACCGCCCGCTGTGTCTGCGCCGCCCAGAGCGCCCAGGAAGGCACACGCACTTCCCCCATGGCATCTTTTTCAATTCGCACCTCTGGAGTTTCCATTGTTTTCAACCTTTCAATATCGAGACGAATTGTTTGATCGCGGGAGACAACACCCGGTTCTTTTTGTAAATGGCGGCAAGGGGACGGTAGAATTCGCCGTCCTCGAGATCCAACTGAACCAGCGTTTGTTTGCTGACTTCCTGCGTGATCGTGCCTTGGGGAACAATCGAAATGCCCGCGTCAATCTCGACGGCCCGCTTGACAGTTTCGATATTATCAAATTCCATCACGTGCTGAACTTGGATCCCGTAGTCTTTGAGAATCTTATCGATGGCTTTGCGGGTCGGGATGTCCGGTTGAAAGCCGATAAATTTCTGGCCGGAAATCGCGCTGAGGGGAACGGATGTTGACTTCGCCAGCGGGTGCTGCGGGTGACAAACCAGGACGAGTCTGTCCCGGCGGAGAGGCACGACATCCAGTTTATTGTCGCGGACAGGATAGGCGACGAGGCCCAAGTCCACCACATTGCTCAGCACGTCCTCGTAGACCTGGTTAGAGCGGCGATACTCGACGTGCACATTTACTGTCGGATAGCTTTTGAGGTATTTTTTCAGGTACGGCGGGAGATCATGCAGGCCGATGCTGTAAATCGTGGCCACCCGGATGGTTCCCGAGATGACGTCCTTGATTTCCTGAAGTTTGCTCTGGAGCGACTGGAACGTCTGAATGATCTGTTTGCTGTATTCGTAGAGCACCTGCCCTTCCCGAGTGAGACGAAATTTCTTCTTGCTGCGTTCGATCAGAATCGATTTGAACTGTCGTTCGAGGGAACTGATTTGCTGGCTGACGGCGGACTGGGTAACTGAATTGATCTGCGCCGCCTTCGTGAAGCTTTCCGATTCGGCCAGGTCACAGAACACTTTCAGGCTCTCGATTTGCATCTAGCAAGTTGAAATCAAAAAAGGCGCTCAAGTCAACGGTTCTTCAGCATTGTATCCTCATCCCACAACTCGAACCGGCGCTCGGTGGGTTCGGTCCAAACCCTCGTTGGGTGCCGGGTCAAGCGGCGGCGATTCGACTGAATTATGCTACATCCCACGCAACTTTATTTACTTTCGCTTGTAATAGAAGGCTGGCATTTTACGCAGTCTCGAATGGCATTTCGATCTATAAAAAATGTGCTGGCGCAGGCCGAACTCGTAAGTCTCAAGCAGTTTGACGAGTGGAGCAAAGCCTGGCGCGTGGCGGCAGAAAACGGCTCCCAAGAGCCGCTTCTCTCATTTTTTTTCCGGGAGCGCGGCCTTTCGGAGGAATTGTTTCTCCAACAACTGGCTCAGATTCTGGGCTGGCCTTTCCTGGACCTTCCACGGTTGAGCGTTCCGAATGAAGTGCGCCAGAAAATTTCCACCAAAGTGGCCTTCCAATTCATTGTTCTGCCCACCCGGTTTGAAAATGGAACCCTACAGATGGCCGTCAGCAATCCGTTTGATACGGCCCTGCTGAATGCAGTGCAGTTCGACGCGCAATGTCCGGTCGAGTTTGCGCTCGCTCCGAAGCCCGAAATCGAAAAGGCATTGAAGAAATACTACGGGGTCGGCGCGGAAACGCTTGACGAACTCGCCAAAGACGAACCGCTGGAGCTTCTCGTCGGCGAGGATAAGGAGATCACGGAAGGCGATCAGGAAGCCAGTGTCATCAAGTTCGTCAACCAGATCATCTGGGAAGCTTTCAAGGATCGCGCGACCGATATCCACTTTGAGCCGGCCGAAGATGAATTGCGGATCCGCTATCGCATCGACGGCATCCTGCACCAGACGCCCATGCCGCCGCAGTTGAAGCACTATCAAGCCGCGCTCATCTCCCGGATTAAGGTCATGTCGGGAATGAACATCGCGGAAAAGCGCCTGCCCCAGGACGGGCGCATCAATGTTCGGGTCAAAGGCGAGGAAATCGATATTCGCGTCTCCACGGTGCCGACCGTTTATGGCGAGAGTGTGTCGCTGCGTTTGCTGACTCGCGGGAAAATTTTCCTCAACCTGGAAAAACTCGGATTCGCCCCAGCGGAGGAAAACGCGATTCGGGAAATCATCATCAAACCGCACGGGATCATGCTCGTCACCGGTCCCACCGGATCGGGAAAGTCGACTTCCCTCTACGCTTTCCTCAGCACCATCAACTCGGTTCATAAACGCATTATCACGATCGAGGAACCGGTGGAATATGAACTGAAAGGAATCAACCAGATTGCGGTGCGGCCGGATATCGGTCTGACCTTCGCGATGGGGCTGCGCCACATCTTGCGGCAGGATCCCAACGTCATCATGGTCGGCGAGATTCGCGACCTCGATACGGCGGAGATTGCCATCCGCGCGGCGCTGACCGGCCACCTGGTCTTCAGCACGCTGCACACGAATGACGCGTCCAGCGCGTTCACCCGGCTCATCGATATGGGCATCGAGCCGTTTCTGGTGGCTTCCTCGGTGGAAGCGGTGCTGGCCCAACGGCTGGTTCGCACGATTTGTGCCCATTGCAAAGTCGAGCAAAAGGTGGAGCGCAATTATCTGCTGAAAATCGGTTTTCCGGAAGCAGAGATCGACACTGCAAAATTCTGGCGCGGGGCAGGCTGTGAAGAGTGCCGGCACCTGGGTTACCAGGGGCGCATGGGAATCTATGAACTGCTGCTCCTGACTGAGGCCCTGCGTCCGCTAATTCTGAATCGCGCTCCTGCTTCGACGATCGCCCAAAAGGCGATGGAGGGCGGAATGCGCACCTTGCGGGCGGACGGCTGGAACAAGGTCCGGGCAGGGTTGACGACGATTGAGGAAGTGTTGCGGGTTTCGCAAACGGAGGAGCACCTCAATCTGGTCGAAGATATCAAGCCCGCGACGTGGGTGAAGGAGTAAGAATGGCGCGCATTCATTCTTGTAACGTGCTTCAGGTCCGGCCGGAGAGCGTGCAGTTGTGGCGGTTCGCCGCCAACAACGATGACGTTTACCTGACGTTCGAACAGACCGGAACCCCGACCGATCAGCTTCCGGCCCGATTGATTGGCAAAGATTGGCGCGCCCTCTGGCAACGCAAATTGAACCTGGCGTGGGTGCCGGCGCATCAGGCTTTTCTTCGCGTCGTGCAGTTGCCCATCAGCGATCCCAAGGAGCTGCAGTCGATGGTGGAGTTGCAACTGGAGAGGCTCTCGCCCCTGCCGGTCGCGCAGATTGTCTGGAGCTACGAAGTGCTGCCCCGAACGAGCGGCAACGCACAGACGGTGATCGTCGTCATCGTCGCCCGCAACGTCGTCGAAACTTTCCTCGGCGAATTGGAGGGTCATGGTTATTTTGCCGACCGCCTGGAACTGCCGTTCCTTCATCAACTCCTCACAACTGAGATCAATGGAGATGGTTGCTGGCTTTATCCGAGCTCCGGTCCGGCGAGCAGCTATTGTGCGGTGGCCTGGTGGTTTGGAGGTGTGCTGCAAAACGTCAGCCTGATCCATCTGCCGACAACGGATGACTGGCCGACGGTGCTGGGCCAGGAGCTAACCAAACTGGCGTGGGCG
>JBDTOW010000075.1:0-9625 GCA_039933075.1 Verrucomicrobiota bacterium
AAGCCGGGTAACTGACACAGCCCCAGAACTGGTTGCCGGCATTGCCACCGCGCCGCGCGGTGCGGAGCGCCATTGGTTTGCCACAGTTGGGACAGTTCGGCGCGGCAGTTGAATCGGAATCTGTTTGGACTGATGGCGGCACATTGTTAGGGCGACTTTGCACGGATTGCACGAGGGCGAGCAGTTGCGGGCCGTCCAGCAACCGGATCGTTTTTCCTTCGGCAAAGCTTTGCGCTTCGCGGGTAAAATTGCCAGAAGTTGCAATGATTGCTTCGTCGGCCCGCTCGGAGGTCAAGAGGCCAAACATTTCCCGGACGACTGGTGCGCCTACGGAAAATACTTTCCACTGTTTGCATTGGACGAGCGACGTTCGGCCACCTTTGCGCAAAACCAAATCGACGCCGCCATCCGCGCCCCGGTCCAAGGAATATTCGACCTGAAATCCCTGTCTCCGATAGGCTTCGGCCACAAGTAATTCAAAATCTTTCCAGGAAGTTTTTCGCAGCGATTCCAGACTGGTCTGCTGGTCAACGAGAGTGCGGCGCTTTTTACCAAACCAAAATGACGCCGCTGAGAAAATTCCAAACAGCACTAAAGCCACCGGTGCAAGTGGCACAATACCATTTACGATCAGTTGGAGCGTTTTATTGTCTCCTGCCCAGAGTGGCAGTCCCCAGCGCACGCCGATGAAGGCGAGCACTCCGATCCCGGCGCTTGTCCACCACGGCAATTTCAATAAGATTTCACCGAAGGATTCGTTTTGGCGGAGCATAACAATGACGGATCCAGTTCTTCACTCGCTCGATGCATGAGGGCATGTTGTCGGGGAGTCCATATAATCGAGCCCTTGGCGAGGGCCAGCATCACGACGAATCGGATATGTTCAAAAACATGCCCTGTAGGAAGGACCATCTCTGCGCCCTGTTCTTTTGCAATTTGCACAATCCGTTTTGCGGCTTCCAATCGTTCCTGGCGAACACGCTCAGCCATGAGACCTACACAATCCGCCCTCATACCCATATGGCAGTCGGACGTGTGGAGGAATTTCATGAAGTAGTATGGGTTGCGCGTTGTGCCAGCTGCCTAGAATTCGATTTTAGTTTGTTGAAACACCTCGGAGTGCTCCGAATACCAGGCGCTCGGCAAACTCCGCCCTGCTGCGCTGGGCTTGAAAACCTCTGTCCCGCAGCAGTTGGTCAAGTTTGAGGAGGTTTAGCGGCCGCAAAATGATTTCCGCCGTAGACGAGCCGCGAAGCGGGTCTTTGACGAAAATGATCTGCTGACGGGCCGCACCTTCCAGTGTCGGATAAATAATGGTCGCCCGACGCTTACCGCTCTCCTGCCCCAAAGCGTAAAGGGCAAGCTGATACAACATCTCGCGCGGCAGTTTTCTTTCCCAAAGATCGCGATACTTGGCATCCAGAACGGCTTCAACCTTGCGATTGCGCAGCACGAGAAAATCCGGACGCAGCGATGGCGAACGATGATTACGGGGATTATTAGCCGGGTCGTAGTTGAAAACTCCACGCAATACGCGTTCATCCTGAACCTCGTAACCGACGAGGTTCTCGCCCAAAAACCGCGAAAGCAGCGCTTGAAAGAATCGGTTCATGTCGAACAAGAATCCGGCGGCGAGGATGGGTGATGTGGTGTCTATCAAGGCCGCGCCTTGGGTGTTCAGAAGCATCTGGATCAGGGTCAACGCGGGCCGGTAGGCGCTGGTGCGACGGTCGAGCGAATGCCACGCCTCTGCAAAACTTCCGGCGTCCAGTTGCCTCGGCGTGATTCGTCCGCCAAAACTTTTCGCCAAGCGCCGAACGCGCCCGCCTAATTCACAGTCCAGCGTTATCCGAGCGGCCAGTTCCAACCCGCCATGCAAAACCTGATTCAAGCAGGTGTCTTCGCTGCGGGGATAATGAACACAGGGCAAAGCTACACCGGCATTGGCGGCGACTTGCATATAACCACCAAAATCAATCCGCCCGCGCGGACTGGCGAGCATGGACTCAGTGCGAAGATAATCCCGATGGAGTCCACGGGAGAGCAACTCAGACGATTCGGCGGCCAACTGATGAATCAATAAGTCCTCGAAACTCGCCTGTGAGGCCGCATAGCCAACCTCGTCGAACAATTGCAAATGACGAAGCCTGTAGGCGTAGCGGAGTAAATTCATCAACGGCACACCCATTATTTTGGGCTTAATGGTGACCAGCAGTTCTCCCAGGGCGAACCGACCGACAAAGGATGACGCCCGGAGTTCCAAGCCGCGCGCCAGTTCGAAAATCTCAATGCGACCGTCGCGCGTGAGCGTCTCGGCCAAACGTTGGGCTGCCGGATGGTTGGCCAATACCGGCCCCGCCAACGGGCTGCCCTTGGCCGGTTCCCGCGTCTCCCACTCGGTCAAATTGATAAGTTGCAGGGTCATTTCGCCGGTTCTTCAGGCTCGTCCTCCGGTTCCGTTGCCGGCGTCAATTGGGCGACGGCTTCAATCGTCGTGGACAATTGCGGCGTGGGTGCCAGCAATGCCTGAATCAAGTCCTGCCGCCGGGCGGGCAAGAATAGTTCCTCGCGCACGCGTTGCCGTTCGCCGTCCACCATGGCCTCACCCAAAATGTCCGTGAGCGAGCCATAATCTTCGTAACAATATTCCTCCAGCAGCGGGATGATGTCCTCAGCGATGATGCGAGAAAACTTCGCGAAATCTGTGACCGGCTTACCGTTGTCATCCATCAAGTAGGCATGGCCGATTTGCAGATTGCGGGCGTCTTTGCCGATATGCTCACGGATGCGGGAATTCAACGCATCGAGCCATTGGCCGAGTGGAATCGATTCGCCCGCAATCGCGCCGGCTAGCGTTGCCGAATCCGGCATCAACTCGACGAATCCGAACCGCCGCCGCAAGGCGGTATCGAGCAATGCGATGGAGCGATCCGCCGTGTTCATGGTGCCGATGACCAGGACATTCGCCGGCACTGAGAACTTGTCGCCAGACAAAGGCAAAATGACTTCCTGCCCGCGTTTGTTCTTTTCGAGCAGCGTCAGCAACTCACCAAAAATACGCGGAATGTCACCGCGATTGATTTCGTCAATAAGCAGAACAAACTTTTCATCCGAAGCGGCGGCATCACGGCAGAGCTCTTTGAAAATGCCGTCGCGCTTTTCAAAGATTAACTGGCCGCCCGTGCTCTTTTGTGGGCGGTAGCCCTCAATAAAATCCTCATAGCCGAAAGCCGGATGAAACGTGCAACAGCGCAACAACCCGGAAATTGAGCCGTCGCCGTTGACGGTCACTTTCTGTTCGGGAGTAAGATCCGAATAAAGACACCCGAACGCCCCGATGGCTGCCAAGTCAAGGGCGGTCTGTTTGCCCCAATAAGTTTTGCCGGTGCCCGGCGGGCCGTAGAGAATGACCTGGCCTTTGCGTTCCAAGATCGCCTGTAACTTGCCCGGAATGACACCTTCCAAACGCACAATCTTGCGAATGGGTTTTGGTTGGGCTGGCTTTGGTGCGACGGGCGTGGGTGCCGCGGGCAACGACGGCTCCAACAACTGGCGCTCCACAGCTACAAAGTTCCGGTCATCCTTGCGTAATTTCCAGACCGTGGTTCGCAACCCTTCCGTGACCGGCAGTTTCCATTCGGGCGTCGTGTGCCATTCGACTTGGCGACGATGCGGTGCATCTTCCGGCTGAGTCGTGTCAAATCGGTATGGACCTTTGACAAGACCGATACCGAGAATCCTTTCACCGTCTGCCGCTAGCACCACGTCATTTTCATCCATGTCCTTGGCAAAGTTCCGGATTTCACCGGCTTTTCGGGAAGCAATATTAGCGTCATACTGATATTCCTTAATCAGCATTTCCGCGATTGTTTCCTTCACATTCTCTCCGGCGAGCACACTGGACAAATCCCCCAACTCCGGCCAGCCAATGGCTGCATAGCCACCGGCATTCATATCCGGCCACACATCTTGAGCAGCGGCTCCTTCGCCCAGCTTGGTGCCAATGCGCCAGTATTTCGTCGGCGTTCCATTCCGCTCGTTTAGCACAGCGGTAAAGTGATTCATGGGCCAGCCCATTTGATTCGCAAAGCTGACGAAACGTCCGGCAGAGACATACAGGCCGGGCTGCGTTGGCGGCAGTTGAAGCAATTTGATGAGATTGTGCCGCTGGAAATATTCAGCGTGAAAATCGTCGAGCTTATCAGGGAAAAGTAGGCTCACGTATTTGTGACCCCACGCCAGGCGGCACACGTCCGGAGCGATCTCATCCAATCTGTTCTGCAAAGCTAGATATGCCTCATCGTCCGCTCCGTTGGGCAAATCCTGTATCACAGCCACGGCGGCGATCAACTGGTCGCGGTGTTTCCGCGCGATAGCGATGGCGTCAGCCAATGACAAGATGACTTGGTTGGTGGGATGGCCGGCCATCCATTCAGCGGAGTCTTTGTTTCTGTAGAGGCCAAACTTGAGGGCACTGCCTCCGGCAATGCTGCCGAACTGTCGGGTTGGAAATTCGGCGTCACTCTTAAATTCGAGCCAATACACCAAGCTGTCCTGATTGCCGTGGGCGTGCATCGTGTTTAGAAGAACCTCGCCGTCCATACTCTTGAGGCGCTCCGGGCCGAATCGTTCACGAAACAGGGCGTAACATTCAGATAGTCGTTCTTTGGTGATCAGGTCGCCGCGCTTGAGGAGCGCCTCATAGCAAGTCCGTAGCGACTGCTGCACACGCGAATCCAACAATTCGTTTTGAGGCGGCATAGGTAATTTCCTTCAGTTCAATTCTTTTTTGCGAACTCCTGTCAGCATTTCGCCATCACGTCGTCGAGCTTGGTGGCTTTGACGAAACGCGCTGGGTTCTCGCCGACGGCCAGGGCGTCGAAATGCGCTTCGCCGCATTTGATCGTGGCGCTCTCGCGGTCGCGTAGGTCGTCGGTAAAGAGGCTGCTCTTGGTTTCGACGACGAAATAAAGGCGCACCGCACCGTCTTTTTCTACGAGCACCGCCCAGTCGGGATTGTAGCTCCCCAAGGGAGTTGGGACTTTGAACCAGCCCGGCAGTTTTGCGTAAATCTTGATGGCCTCGTTTTTCTCCAACTGCTCGGCAAATGATTTCTCGGTGTCGGACTGATAGACGACATGCTCGTAAACGCAGTGCTCGCCTCCTGGAATCATGCTCTTCAGATAACCAGTGAGTTCCTTCTGCTCGAACAACTCTTGCGCGTAGTATTGTTCGTCGCCGAGGCGTTGGTATTTAATCCCGTCCACGAGTGCCAGGCGTTTGGCTCGGTTCACCGCATCAGCAGTCAGCTCGATGAACTCCTGCGGATTCTTCGTGAAGTCGTTCAGCCTGCTACTGCCGACGAGAATGCGATGGATGCTCCGGCGGGTGAGTTGCGTTTTGTCCTGCAAGTCGGTGAGGACATCCGGCAACTCGATGTCGCGCTCTTCTAGCACCACGGGCGCAGAGGTGGCCGTTTCCGTGGCTTCAACACCAGCTTTGCCGATTGCGATGTCGGCCTTGCGCCATTCAAGCCGGGTCTTGGTGATTGGCGGACCGTCCTTGATGGCCGCAATACACCTTTGGATGAGCGCTTCGTTGTCGAACTGAACGCGGTAGGTCGTCTTGTGCTTGATACGATCCCACAGCGCCTTGAATTCGGCGCTCTGGAGGACTGCCTGCCGGGTCTTTATCTGTTGGCGCTCGTCGGCGTTCTTGATTTCCAGTTTCCCGGAAAGCTTCCGTAGCACTTCTTTGATTTGAGGGAGTTGAGAGGCAAACGGCTCGGGCAATGTCAGGGTGTTGTCCTTGAGTGCCTGTTTCAGCGCGTTCTGCACCTTGCCTTTATGGTCAACCAGGCCGGCATCGCGGAGCAATTGCCAAAGCTGTTTCGATTTGTCGAAGCCGAGCGGCGTGGATTTTCCGTCCGCACCTGTGACCGAAATGCCGGCGAACTGATGGTGCTCAAGAATTCCGAAACGAACGCCCGTGTCCTCTTCGATCTCCTTCTGCAAGTTTTCGGCGAACTGCTCGTAGCTCTCGGTGGCAACGACAGTTAGGGTGTTGATCTCGAAACCGCGCAAGCGTTCGCCCTGCTGGTTGACGCAAAGGCGAAGTCCACGTCCAATCGTCTGCCGGCGTTGGCGTTCCGTGCCCATGTCGCGCAGCGCGCAAATCTGGAAAACGTTCGGATTGTCCCAACCTTCTTTGAGCGCGGAATGGGAGAAGATAAATTTGAGGGGCGTCTCGAAGCCCAGCAGCTTCTCCTTCTCGCGCATGATCAGACTGTAGGTGTCATCATCCGCCTTCGTGTCGCCGCGTGTATCCTTGAAAACCTCAACGGTCTTTCCGCCGACCTTCCTTTTATCAATCGAGAAATAACCGTTGTGAACTTCCTCGGCAGCTGTGCGTAGGTCCACTTCCTTGAACAAGCTTTGGTAGTCGGGATGTTTCGCGAGCCTGCGGTATTCCTCCTCGAAGATTTTGGCGTAGTCGCCTTTCACCTGATTGCCGTCAGCATCGTATTGCCGGTAGCGGTCCACTGAATCAATGAAGAAGAGCGAGAGAACTTTGATGCCCTGCGGCGCGAGACGCAGTTCTTTGCTCAAGTGTTCCTTGATGGTCCGGCTGATCATCTCTCGCTGGACCGCCAGCGAATCAAGGTCGCCGTGAGCCTCGCCGGGCTTGAGAAAATGCTCACCTCCGGGCACACGCAATTCCATGAATTCGCTGCCTTTGGCGATCCGAATCTCGCCGATACGGCAATCATGGTAAACCGCCCGATTGGTGGTCATCTCCAGATTGTCGCCGTCCTGCACGTTGACTTCCTGGCGTTGCACGCCGGCCCGCGTTTGCATGTCCAACTCCACCTTGGCCGTGATGACGCCCTTTTTGTTGCCAACGGAAAGGAGTTTCACATACGGCTTGTTGTGGCCGCCGGAGATGCGTGCCTCAGCCACTTCGATTTGTTTCACCAGCTTGCGCTCATAAGCGTCCACGGCATCGAGACGGAAGACCATGTGGTGCTTCTCCACATGCGTGGCGGAAAAACGCAACGTGCAGAGCGGGCTCATCATGCCGAGCGCTTCCTTGCCGCGACCTTCGAGGCCGCCGTCCACGCTCTGCGGTTCGTCCACGATGATGATGGGCCGGGTGGCTTTGATCAGATCAATCGGCTTCTCGCCCCCGGTCTTCTCGCTGTCCTTGTAAAGGTTGTTGACGTCCTTCTTGTTAATCGCGCCAACGGTGACGACCATGACCTGAATGTGCGAACTCGTGGCGAAGTTGCGCACCTGGCCGAGCTTGCTGGAGTCGTAGAGAAAATACTCGAACGGGACATTGGCGTAGAGGGAGCGGAAATGGTCCTCCATCATCTGGAGCGACTTGTAAACGCCTTCCTTGATGGCGACGGACGGGACAACGACGACAAACTTGTTGAAGCCGTAACGCTGGTTCAACTCGAACACCGTGCGCAGATAAACGTAGGTCTTGCCCGTGCCGGTCTCCATTTCAACGGTGAAGTCTCCTGAAGCCAGCGAAGCGGATGGCGGCAACCCGTTGCGAAGTTGGATGTCATTCAGGTTCTTGAGCAGGTCATCGTCGAGCAATGTGAGACGGTTGCCGATGCCGATGTCGTTTTCGGCGAAACCCATGCGCTGCTGTGCGTCGCCCGCATCGCGCGTGACGGTGAAGACGCTGCGGCAAATCTCCTGCCCCTTGAACAGGTCGCACACGGATTCAATGGCCGCGTGCTAGTAGTCAAGATTGGGCTCAAAGTGGAATTTCATCACAGGCTGCGCACGTTCTCCAAACCGTGCTGTTGCAGGATGGCGGTGAGGTTGGTTTTGGCCACGTCGTCCGCGAAGGCGCTGTCGCGGAAGACGACGGTGGATTCTCCGGCCGGGGCTTGGGCTTTGTGCCATTCGGCGATACCGAGGGCGAGAGGCTCAACGGACTTGGCGGCGATGGATTTGGACAGGCAGACGATCAACGTGCCCGCGCCGATGCTGTGAACGTTGTGGTCAGCGATGGATTTCTTTTCGATGGGCACGGTGAGGTCGAGGCCGAGTTTGAGGAGCAACTCGAACAGGATGTCGGATTCCGTGCGATCAGATTTGAGATGATCCACCGAGGCTTCCAGCGTTTCGGCCAGGCGTTTGCCGTCAGGCTCCCATGCCTGGATGTTAGTGCTGGCGAGTTTGAATACGCGGAAGCCGAGGTCGGGCGATTGTGAGTTGGCGATTGCGGATTCCGTATTGATCAGGTCTGGCTCCTTGGCCGCTGCCGAGTGTTTGGCTTTCAATTCCTCGCGAAACCGTTTTCCCGCTCGTCGCAGGCGTTCTTTGGTCAGTTCAGCAATAGTCGGCCTCTTTGGATCGCCGGTGGGTTCAGGAAGCTGAACGAGAATGTAGCGTTTGTTGCCGTTGTCTTTTGCGTTGGCGATCAAGGAGGCATGACCAGTCGTCCCAGAGCCACCGAAAAAATCTAGCACAATGTCGTTGTCTGCTGCCTCGGTCCCAATTTGAAGCATCCTCTCGACAAGTTTAGTCGGCTTTGGAGTGATGAATAGGTCGTCTCCTGCTTCGGCCCCCATGACTTGACTCAACTCCTGTTTCGCGTTCCGGGTGCTTCCGACATCTTTCCAAGACCAATAGGTCTGAGGGACCACTCCCTGCCGCACCTCGGAGAGGAAACGTTTTATGCCGGGGCGGTTAACCCCCGACTCTCCCCACCAGATGCGATTGTCTTTGTCCAACTCATCGAACCGTTCTCTACTCACTCGCCAGTAACTTCCTGCCGGCGGCCCTGGAATGACTTTACCGCTCTTCGTTGTGATTGGATAGCGCCCTTGCGCGTAGAAATTGCGAGCAGCCAAATCGCTGAGAAGCCAAACCCCTCTAGCGTCGTTGTCTGGATTCTTGTATCGGGCAATCATCGCCTCGGTGCGCTCCAAACCATTCGGTCGCCACGTCTCCGCTTCCTTTGCAAACACCAGAACATAATCGTGATCTTCGCTGAAATGGAGCGCCGTATTCTTTGGGCTATCCATCTTATGCCAAATTACTGTCGCGATGAAATTCTCGGGCCCAAACACCTCATCCATCGCGGAGCGAAGATTGTGGATTTCGTGGTCCGCGATGCTGATAAACATCACGCCATCTTCTCGAAGTAAATTGCGCGCCAGTTTGAGACGCGGATACATCATGTTAAGCCAGTCGGTATGAAAGCGACCGGAGGCTTCGCTGTTAGATGAGAGTTTTCGTCCGCCTTCCCCCAACTGCCCCGTGATTTCAAGGTAGTTTTTGATGTTGTCCCGGAAATCGTCAGGATAAACAAAATCGCCGCCGGTGTTGTAAGGCGAATCAATGAAAATGAGCTTCACTTTCCCGGCGTAGGACTTCTGGAGGAGCTTGAGGACTTCCAAATTGTCGCCCTCAATCATCAGGTTGCGCGTTGTATCCCAATCCACGCTTTCCTCCGGGCAAGGGCGCAACGTGCCAGCACTCGGCGTGAGCGCCAACTGGCGGGCCTTACGCTTGCCATGCCAATTGAGGCCGTATTTTTCTTCCGCGTCCGTGACGGTTTTGCCAATCACTTGTTTCAGCGCGTCCACGTTGACGCCGTC
>JBDTOW010000076.1:0-9550 GCA_039933075.1 Verrucomicrobiota bacterium
TGGGGCCGCGGCGACGCCGTGTACGCCTGCGACGCGCGCTCGGGCAATTGCTCCGACTTCCATAGCTACTTCATTGCTCTCGCCCGCGCTGCGGGCATCCCGGCCCGGTTCGCCATCGGCGCGGCCATTCCATCAGAACGCGATGCCGGAGGGATCGACGGCTACCATTGCTGGGCCGAATTCTTCGCCGAAGGCAAGTGGTGGCCGGTGGACATCAGCGAAGCCGACAAGAATTCGAGCCTGGCGCAGTTTTACTTCGGCCATCACCCGGCCAACCGATTCGAGTTTAGCCGGGGCCGCGACTTAATCGTGGACCCCGGTCCGCGTTCCGGCCCCATCAATTTCCTCGCCTATCCCGTGCTCGAAGTCGGCAGCCAAATAGTGAAGCCGGAAACGACTTTCCAGTTCCGTCGTATCCATGACAGCGCTCGCAACAGGATCGTGGCGGCAAATCTGCGCAAACAAGAATTATTCGGGGAAGGCAACGGCGCGCGGTGAATCGTGAAACTTAGCCCCGGTCTGCCGCGACCGCATCAACAACGGGCAAGTCGCCACAGCCGGTGGCCGAGAGCTGGTCGGTTTCAGAAATGCACCGATCAAGAACGCCGCCACCTATGAGCCTCGCATGGAAAATGAAAACATTCCGTATCGGCTCAAACTCGGTAAATAATCCGCGAGTTCTCACCGCGCCTTCATGGAGACGAAAGCCTTTTCCCATTGGACCATCGGGAGCGGAACACCGAAGATCCATTGAAAGACAAAACGCTCCCATGCCTCCCCGGCGTGCAGTGCAAGTGGTTTGTTTGGGCGACGGCCAAACTCATCGCGGGTGAGCGCCCTCATGCGTTAAGGCAGTCGTTCCGAGGTGACAAAAGCGACTCGGCGTCATAATTTCCAGTTAATGCTCGACCGTTGGAAAGGTATCATCTTTGCGTCATTGGCTGCGCTGTTCTTTGGCCTGAGCACGCCGTTGGCGAAATCGCTGCTGCCACAGCTTGCACCAGCATTGATGGCGGGGTTGCTTTACCTCGGCTCCGGTGTCGGGCTTGCAGTGTATTCGCTAATTCGCGGCCGCAGCAAATCACCGGGCAAGCACGAAGCCTCTCTTACGCGCAAGGACGCTCCTTGGCTCGCGGGGGCGATTGCCGCCGGTGGTGTCGTCGCTCCGCTGCTGCTGATGTGGGGTCTGGCCACGATGCCCGCATCTAGCGCTTCGCTCTTGCTAAACCTCGAAGGCGTTCTCACGGCTCTGCTCGCGTGGTTCGTCTTCAAGGAGAACTTCGACGCTCGCATCGCGGTGGGCATGGCACTGATTGCCGCTGGCGGAATCTGCCTCTCATGGACGGGCCGACCGACGAGCGGTGTTCCGTGGAGCTTGTTGGCCATTGTCGCCGCGTGTCTCGCGTGGGCCATCGACAATAATCTCACGCGCAAAGTCTCGGCGGGCGACCCGGTGCGAATCGCCATGCTCAAGGGGTTGGTCGCCGGGTGCGTGAACACTGGATTGGCATTCGCGCTCGGCGCGAAGCTGCCTGCCTTCCCGCCCCTACTGATGACGGGCGCGGTCGGCTTTCTCGGTTACGGAGTGAGCCTGACCTTGTTCGTGCTCGCGCTCCGGCACATCGGCGCAGCCCGAACAAGCGCGTATTTCTCCATCGCCCCGTTCGTGGGAGCCGCAGTCTCCGTTGTATTCTTGGGCGACAAGCTCACGCTTGGCTTCATGGCCGCTGCTGTGCTCATGGCGCTCGGCATCTGGCTTCATCTGACCGAACGTCACGAACATGAACACCGGCACGATCCGATGGAACACGAGCATCTGCATACTCACGACGCGCATCATCAACACGCCCACGGCCCGAACGACCCGCCCGGGGAACCCCATTCACATAGGCATCGCCACGACGGACTCATCCACTCGCACCCGCACTATCCGGACATTCATCATCAACACAGTCACTCATCAAAGGCCGCGTCCTGAACCGTAAGCGGACTTCAACTCTTAATTGGAGGCGACCAAATTGCCTGAAACCGATGGCCTATTTTGCCCACGCTGTGAGAGAATGAGCACGCCAAGGACGCTGGCTCACCCGTCACTCATCAAAAGTGTTTGAAACAGGCTTCCCGCAACTAGAGCTTTGGCGTGGCATACAATCTGCATCTGGTTGCGACGTGCGTCTTGTCGTTTGGGTTGTTTTTTTGGTTGCCGCGCGGGTGCTCTATGCAGAGCCGGTTGCTTCGTCGTCAGCAACGCGCGAACTGCCCATTAAGTTTCGCGAAGGCTTGCTGTGGTTGGAGGTGCGCGTTCCGCGGACCGACAAGGCGCTCAACTTCCTCGTGGATAGTGGTGCGAGCGTCAGCGTGGTAAACCTGAGCACGGCGCGTCGGCTGGGATTGGAGCTTGGCCGCAAGGTGAGCGTCGAGGGCGTGGGCGCGAGTCTGACGGGTTATTGGCCGGTGCGGTTAGTGGCGAGCGCGGACAAGGTTGAATTGCCTGTCGAATTCCTCGCGCTCGACTTGAACAAGTTTTCCCAGGCTTGCAGCAATTCGGTCGACGGCTTGATCGGAGCAGACTTCTTCCGCAACCGCGTGGTGCAGGTCGACTACGCGGCGCAAAAGCTTCGAGTTCTTGATGCCACGCACAAGTTCTCCGACGCTGGCACAAATTCCGTTCCTCTGGAGATTCGTCCTTGCGGATTTCGCGTGGTGGTAAGCGTCAACGGCGGCAGGAGTCAATGGGTGCGCGTGGACACGGGCTGTGCGACGGCATTCCAGTGGGTGACCTCGAAAGAATACGCCGACCGATGCACGAGCAAACTGGTGGTCGGTTTAGCCGAGCTTTCGATTCCTCAAACGATGACCGGCGTGCGCATCGGAAGCCACTACCTCGACGCGGTTCCGACCGGTTTGCATCGCAAGGCCATTTTCCCCGGTGAATCGGGCCTCTTGGGCAATGGTCTTCTGGCGAGCTTCGGCGTCATCACCATCGACGCGAAGTCGGGTCGCCTGATCCTCGGGCGTTCTTCAGACGAGTAAGCGTCCTTTTCTCCAAAGGTCCAGCCGCATTTGAAAAACGCTGCCAGCCGGTAGTTCAGAGGTTTGTTTCGAGTGCTTAAAAACTTTGAGGGATTTTCTCCGGTCCGGCGTATTAGAGCCTGAACAACGGCGGCTCAATAAACCGCCACAAACTAAAAAGTATTATGAAAACCTCAAAACTTCTCATCGCTGCAACAGTTGTCGTAGCGTTCGGGCTAGGCTCGGTCGTTTATGGTAACGATCAACCTCTTCTCTCGCCTAAAGCGCAGTCTCAGATACCGGCTGTGGCCTCAGGCACATCCAAGAATGATCCCGATCTGGCACACCCGTCGCGGGACAAGGTTGCCTTGTCGCCGAAAGCCGCTTCTATGGTAACCTGGGTTGTGGCAGGCTCATCTAAAAGTGATCCAGACCTGGCTCATACCTACTCCACGTTGTCACCAAGAGGCCAGGCCATGCTCGGCGAAAGTGCCAAGCGATTCGAAGTTGCGCCGACTAAATGACGCATCGACACTAGGCGATAAACGGTTGTGTTGCTTACCAGGAGAGGCAGCCAAAAGCTGCCTCTCGAAGATTTATGAAGAATTCAGACCCCAATGCTGATCGTGACCCGCTGAGCCGGACCCTCCGTGATTGGAGGGTCACCACTCCATTGCCGGCCGGCTTCCGCGAGCAAGTTTGGAGCCGGATCGCGCGCACTCAACAGCCTGCAAGGCCGTCGATTTCGACACTGATCACGCATTGGATTGGCACAGTGTTGCCGCGACCGGCGCTGGCGGCTTCCTACGTTGCCATCGTCCTTGTTGTCGGCGTGACGGCTGGCTGGGCGCAGGGGCGTCGGGAAAACGCACGAATGAAGGACGAACTTGGCCAGCGTTACATCCAGGTGCTCGACCCCTATCAGGCTCCGCGCCAGTGATGCTGTGAAACGAGGCGTTCTTATTCTCACGTTCGGTTTGCTCGCGTCATTGATTGGCTACTGTTGCGTTTACCGTGCGAACACATCCTCCGCTCGCAGCCTGCAGCGCAGTGATAAGCCCGAGCTGGCATGGCTGAAGGAGGAATTCAACCTGAACGACGCCGAGTTCAAGCGCGTCGCCGAGCTTCACGCCGCTTACCTGCCGCAATGCCGCGCGATGTGCCTCCAAATCGACGCGCAGAACACCGAACTGCAAAAGCTTCTCGCCAACGCGACCAACACGACGCTGGAGATTGAAGCCGCTCTTGCCGAGGCAGGTCGCTTGCGCTCCGAGTGCCAGACCATGATGCTCCGCCACTTTTTCCAAGTCAGCCAGACCATGCCGCCGCAGCAAGGGCGGCGCTATCTCTCGTGGGTCAATGAGAAAGCCTTCCAGCCGAACTACGGCATGCCAAAGGAATGACCAGCATGGCAAATTTTGCAATTGGATCTAAGTGATGGCGGAGTCTCCTAAACGTGAGATCCAGGTTCGATTCCTGGGTGGATTACCAATCATTCTTTTCGCCTCAATTTTCCTCGTCCCAATCTGATACCGCATCGGATACCGATTTGAATTTTTAGGGCAAAGAATTGCATAAAGGTCAGGTCGAAAAATAGAATAGCGAAAAGTGAAGGATCACCAAGCAATAGCAGTATAGCTTACAGCAAAATCTCACCTGACGTACACCGATTCACCCCCATGTCGCACCAGATTCCACCGCAGCATATTCTTGTCGTAGACGATGAACCTATGGTCCAGGAAGCCCTGAAAATGGTTTTAGTCTTTAAGGGTCATACGGTTGTTCTGGCCAGCGACGGTCCAGAAGCCCTGCGCAAAATGGCCGAGCAAAAATTTGATGTTGTTTTCACTGACTTCAACATGCCCGAGATGCTTGGCGACGAATTGGCGAGATGTATTAGGAAGGGATATCCTCACCAAGTCATCGTAATGGTTTCCGCCTACTCAAATTTCCTCATACCGCATCATAAAAAGGAGATCCCTGTTGATTTCTTCATTACTAAGCCGTTTGAACTCCAAACCCTTCTCGATACATTGGAGCGCGCTCACGACGTCAACAAAGCGAACAGGAAAAAAGCTGAAGCATCCCGGCCTCGGCTAAGATCGCCTCTTTGATTCAATCCGAGCCGAAAACCGCCGCCTTAACGGTGCATTACGGCGGACAAATAAAAGTCTCATTTTCGGCGGGCTGACCATTGGCAATGTGGAGCAGACTCATTGCGCCTCCGACCGGTGCAACCAGAACACAGCAATCCAGGTGGTGAAAGGAACGAGCACCGTTAGGAGTTGCAGCAACGGCCACAGCCCCACTTTCAAAAATGGCACGATTGGCATCGCGTCGTTGTACGACCAACGATTCGACATAGCTCAATCCGAAGAGTGCCAACTCGCCATAAACGTTCCAGGAATTCCTGGAAGCCCAGAGCAGAGAACCTGCTGCAAGCGCGCCAGTTCCGTAAAGAACGAAGATGATCGCAACATCGCTCAGGGCGGCGATGATGCATCTCGGCGCCGCTTCCATCCAGGAAAGCGTTTCCAATCCGGTATAAGCCCTCATCTGCCACCATTTCCCAAAACCAGTTCAGAACAAAGGCTCCGATGAACAAAGCCGCAAGAAATCTGACAGCTCTTGCCGGTGGACCCGCAGTATCTGACGGGGTTTGCATTACGGAACACTTTCTCGGTCATGGCCAGCGTCCGAGTTTTGTTCGGCACGCTCAGTTTCACCGACCATCCTGAAACAATGGCTAGAATTGGCTTGTGATTCAAGTAACACGCGTTTGCCACAAGGGGTACCGATACAAGGAGGTTTTTTGAGGGGTTTGAGACCGAGCGGCGTATAAAGAACTGTTAAGTCACGGCACAGTATAAGATCAACAGGAAGAAGGCATGAAGATATGCCCATCAATCCGCAACGAAAGTAATTATGAACACACTATCAAAACGAATCATTACCACACTCGCAGGCTGCACCTTTGCATTTGCCCTGCTCAACTCAATGCCAACCGTCAACGCCGCTGACCAGGTTAAGGGAGGCGAGCGGATGATGCAGATGATGAAGCCGATCAAAACGGTTGAGGATGTTCAGGCGATCAAAGACGGCGACATGGTTGCGATGGCTTGCCCGAAGTGCAAAACAATCACGTACTCGTACGTTGATCGATCTGCGAAAGGCGCCAGCAAGGAAGTTCAAACACTAACCAAAGACGCTTGTCCCGGCTGTAATACGAAGATTGTGACCACGGGCGTTGGAAAAGCGGCTAAGAATGAGATTCAACATACCTGCAAGGAGTGCGGTTCTCATGACGCATTCTGTTGTGTTCTCAAAAAAGACAATAAAGCACAATAATGGAACCCTCGAAGATTAACACAAAAATGAAAGCTCTCAGCACCTCGATTCTCGTGGCCCTCGTCGGCCTATTCATCAATCTCGCAGCCCATGCGGCGGACAATGCGGCACTCATGGAGCCGGTGAAGTCCGTCCTGGACCACTACCTGACAATTCAAACCGAACTCGCAAAGGACTCCATGAAAGGTTTGGACGAACACGCCAACGCCATCGCGAAGTTGATCAAAGGCGACGACATGAAAATGCTCCCGCCCGAGGTGGCAAAGCAAGCCGAGGCACTGGCCAAATCGAAAGACTTGAAGTGGGCTCGTGAAGCTTTCAAGCCGTTAAGCACGTCGCTCATCAAATACCTTGGGGATAACAAAGCAGGCAAAGGCACGTATCACGAGGCGTATTGCCCGATGGTCAAGGCGAGTTGGTTGCAAACCGAAAAGAACATCACCAACCCCTACATGGGCAAAGCGATGCTAACTTGCGGTGTCCTCAAGAACTGAGAGGGAACATCTGGTCTTCCATCGCGTTGTCGAGCCAGACTGGAAGACGCTGTTCTTGCGAGACCACGAACGCAACAGAAAGAAGTATTTCCCTCGAAGAAGGGAATCTGGCAAATTACTTAAGGATTGGCGATCCAAAACGACCAATTGCAAGCGATGACATTACAGCCGATAAAGATGGCACTCGTTCTTATGCTAGGATTCGTCCTGGCGTGGCAGAGTGTCTTTATGGCGTCTGCCGGCACCGGCGCAAACGCGGGTCGCGCCAAGATGAGTTGCTGTGGTCCTCGTTGCGATTCCAAGCATTGCTCTACTCCGGCATGTTGCGTGAGGCCAAACGTGCCTCCCGCCCCGGTTGCGCCCGCCCGTGTCGCCTCGACATCCCAAAATGAGTTGCAGGCGTTGGCCGCGTCAGTCATTGCACTGCCGGCCTTGCCTTTATGCTCGACTGACAAACTGCCATCGCGAGCAGTTTCCTCCATTTCGGTGACAGCCATTCCGCTTTTCCAGCGGGATTGCTGTTACCTCATCTGAGTTCCCCCTCGTCCCGCCCGTAGTGTGCCCGGCGATAACCGCCGTTCTGGCACTGTGTCCGTTTGGAGTAAACGGTGTTCATCCCTGTTATGAAATTTTTTGGAACTATCTTGATTGCGAGTGCCAGTTTGTTGACCGGCCGAGCCGCAGAAGAGGCGAAGGCCGTCGAGGAAACAAACGTCGTCGTCATCACGACCGATTATATCAATCGCCTGGTCGCGGAGGCGCGCACCAACAACCCATCGCTCAAGGCCGGCGACTCGCGCGTGCGCTCCGCCACGCTCAATGCCGAAGCCGTGCGCACCTGGGAAGATCCGATGGCGATGGTCGGCGGCAGCGTTTATAGCTCGCGTGGCTTCAGCCCGTCGGAAGATGGCAACCTCGCTTATGGCGTCGAGCAAAAGCTTCCTCTGTGGGGCCGGCCCAAGCTGACGCGGCTCGTCGCCGCAGCAGAGACGTCGATGCGCGAAGCGGAAGTGAACTATCGCGCTCACCAATTGCGCAGTGACATCACCAAGGCACTTGTCACGGCGGCACTGGCCGAGCGCGTGGTGGAAATCGGCGCGCAAGACCTCTCCTGGGTCGAAGCCACGGCCAAGTCAACCGACAACAAGTATCGCGCCGGGCAGGCCGTCGTCGCCGACACGCTGCAAATTCAAAACGAAGTCGCCAAGCGCAACGACTCTCTCCGAACCGACCACCTTCGCCTCGCGCACGAACGCTTCACGCTCAACCGGCTGCTGAATCGGGAAGTGAGTTCGACGTGGCCAACCTTGCGACTGCCGCCGGTCGCCCCCGCAATTCCACTCAGTGCCAAGCTGCTTTCCCTGGCATTGCAAAACGAGCCCAAGCTCAAAGTGCTGGAGCAGGAAATCAAACAGGCGGGAGTTGCTGCCGAACTGACGCGCAAGCAGCGCCTGCCTGACGTGAGCCTCGGCGTCGAGGGGCGCCAATACAGCGGCGACGGCGAGTTTCGCTCGGGCATGTTCACGCTCCGCTTCTCGCTTCCGTGGGCGAACGGCAATAAGTACCGCAAGGCCTACGAGCGGGACAAAGAACGACAGAAATCCGCCGAGCAGGAGCGCGAAGACCAGGTGTTGATGGTGCGCGAGGAACTGCACCATTTGGCAGTGGGTATTGAGGCGATGCGACGTGAGTCATTGCTTCACAGCGACGAAATTACCACGCGTTCGATGCAGGCGCTCACGAGCAGACTGGCGGAATGGCAGACTGGTCGTGGCGCGTTCCGGGACGTGCTCGATGCCCGGCGCATGCTGCTCGAAAGCGAGTTGATGTCCGCCCGCGCCACCGCTGAGGAACAGCAGATGCTCGCCGAGATGCTGCTTTGGACCGGCCTCGATAATCTTGAAGCACTCATTGCGTTGGCCAACGAACCGGCCCTTCTGCCCGGCCACGGCGACCACGACTCCAAGCCATGAACATTTCCAACCGACCGCTCACTATGAAGAACTCACTTTCAACCAATCCAGTTTCGCTGCCCGCTCGGCGACATGCGCGTTGGGGTGCGCTTTCGCTCGCCATCGTGGCCGTCGTTGCCACGCTGTTCCTTGCGTCGTGCAAGAAAAGCGGTGCGGACGCCAAGCCCGCTGACGTTGATTATTACACTTGCACCATGCACCCGTCGGTGAAGAAGCAGAATCCCACGGACAAATGTCCCATCTGCTCGATGGATCTAACGCCGGTAAAGAAGAAGGACGACAGCGCCGCCGGTCACATGCCGGAAGCGATGGCACAGTCCGCGACGACCAATGAAAACACGCCGAGTGAGTTCTCTGTACCCGTCGAGCGTCAGCACCAGATCGGCGTCACCTACGGCACGATTGAGAAGCGTCCCTTCATACACTCAATCCGTGCGGTGGGCGTGGCGGCCTATGACAAGCAGCGGCATTGGGATTACGTCAGTCGCATCGAGGGTTATGTACAGGAGCTCTTTGTGTTTTCGCGCGGCGAAATGGTCGAAAAAGACTCCCCCATCCTCACGATTTACAGCCCGGACTTGCTCACGACGCAAAATGAATTCGTGGACATGCTCAAGATGCGGGACGAAGCCAGGGCCAAGGGCAATCAAACCGTGTTGCAAAGCACCGAGAAGCTCGTCGAGTCATCGAAGCAGCGCCTGAATTTGTGGAACATCTCCGAGA
>JBDTOW010000077.1:0-9503 GCA_039933075.1 Verrucomicrobiota bacterium
CAATGTTGTGGGCGTTGCCGCCACGGCAAAGACCCCGGTGAAACTGGGTTCTTACAATGCTGCCAGCATTGTTAGCATTCCGTAATCGATACAAATTCCAAATTTGTAAAGCCCAAGCTCAACGCTTGGGCTTTTTCGTTTTGATCCATCAAGTTTTCCGCTTGTGTGGCGGGCTTCCGCCATCGGCCGACGGCGAACGGGAGCTCGGTGTCATCAGCCGCAGAAAAAACTGAGGCCGCGGACAAGTGTATCATTGTCCTAATACACTTAAACAATGTTCGTGAGCATTTGATCACGGGTCTGTCCAACCCCTTGATCGTGCAAATTCACATTTCACCGAACGACGGCGTGCCGATTTATCTGCAAATCGTCAATCAGGTGAAATATCTCGTTGGTTCGGGGCGGCTGTCGCCCAGCGAGGAAATTCCACCCATTCGCGCGCTCGCGCAGCAGCTCCTCGTCAATCCAAACACGGTGGCGCGTGCCTATCTCGAACTGGAACGCGCCGGCATCGTCACGAAGCGCCATGGCGCGGGCACCTATGTTTCCGAGGCGGGCTCGCCACTGGCACGGCGCGAGCGTTTGAAAATCCTGACCCAGCGCGGCGACGCCCTGCTCGCCGAGGCGCGCCATATGAACATAGAATTCTCCGAGGTCATCAAGCTCTTGCGTGAACGCGATGAAATTCTGACTCAAGCTAAAAAATGAAAAGCAACGCTTCGTCGGCACCGGATGCTGTAATCGAAATCGCGGACGTCACCCGGCGGTTCGGCTCTAAACTGGCGCTCGATCATGTGACCTTGACGATTCCCCGCGGCGTGGTCTTCGGTTTGATCGGCGCTAACGGCGCGGGCAAAACCACGCTCATCAAACACATTCTCGGCTTGCTGAAAGCGCAAAGTGGCTCGGTACGTGTTTTTGGCCTGGACCCGGTGGCGGACCCGGTCGGCGCATTGATTCGCATCGGCTACCTTTCCGAGCAGCGTGATTTGCCAGTGTGGATGCGTGTGGACGAGTTGCTCCGCTACACGCAGGCATTTTATCCGAAATGGGACGCGGCTTACGCCGAGCAGTTGCGCGGCCATTTCGGTCTTGACCCGGCGGCCAAAATCAAAAACCTGTCACGTGGCGAATGCGCCAAAGCCGGCCTGCTGATCGCGCTGGCGCACCGGCCTGAGCTGCTTTTGCTTGACGAACCCAGCTCCGGCCTCGACCCCGTCGTGCGCCGCGATATCCTGGAAGCTATCATTCGAACGGTCGTCGACGAGGGACGCACTGTACTTTTTTCGTCGCATCTGCTGGACGAAATCGAGCGTGTTTCCGATTGCCTCGCCATGATGGTCGACGGCCGCATCGTGTTGAACGGACCGCTCGACGCCATCAAGGAATCACATCACCGGCTCACGTTGTGTTTTGACACCGTCCAGTCTCAACCGCCCGCGCTTGCGGGCGCGTTGAGCGTCAGCGGTGCCGGCCGGGAATGGACGGCGATTTGCAACGGCGCGTTGATCGAACTCACGGGCGCGGCGGTGAAACTCGGCGCGCGGGTCGTTGACGAAGGCACGCCGTCGTTCGATGACATTTTTGTCGCGCGCGTGCGGGCAAAATCTCTCGGCCAATAACATGCGCTCACCTGTTTCGGCCATCATGTGGGAGATCTGGCGGAAAAACTGCTGGGGCTTTTGGCTTGTCCTCGGCCTACTGGCAGGCGGGCTTCTGATTCGTTTGTTCGGCCGCTTCTCAGAAACCGCAATGGCTATTGGAGGCATTTCGATGGGAGCGACCTTTCTCGTGACGTTCGCGATTTTCAGTTTCGCGGCCAGCAGCCCACAAATTTCATTTCCTGCGCGGACATTTACGTTGCCGATCCGGACCGGACTGCTGGTGAATTGCCCGCTTTTCTTCGGCACTTTGACGATTGCGATTCTTCACTTCGCTTGGGCCTTTTTGTTCCTTTTACCGGTCGGCGAGCACTATCCGCTCGGGCTGTTTACGATATATTGGGTCACCGCCTTGATGACGTTTCAAGCGATCGTCTGGTGTCTCGCCGATTTCCCGAAATCGCTCGTTGTCGTTTTGATTTCAGCGATGGTGCTCTTCGTTCGTCTTGCCCTCCTGCTTGTCGAGGAAAGCGAGGCCATGCGAGCGGTCGTTTACCTCTTGGTCATTTTGCCGGTTGCGTATTTGTGCGCCCGAGTTGGAATCAGGCAGCAACGACATGGTCAGTGGCGATTTCCTGCCATCGCGCAGACGATAGTGGAGATCACCGGCAACGTTCCGCGCCGCAAACGGCCCTTCGCAGCTGCCGCCCAAGCGCAGCTTTGGATGGAATCACGGCGGAACGCAGTTGCGCCATTGATTTCACTCGGCGTGGGCGCGGCGCTGGTGTGGGCCGGTTTTCTTCATCTCGGTTCCCAGGACGGCCTTGGATTCATTGCGATCGCATGGTTTAATATTTTTTGTATTTTTCTAGCACTTTGGGCTTTCACGAGCAGTCTGTTGCTGGCTCGCGATGCTGCTTCCAGGTCGCTCGCGTTGTCATCCTTTATTGCGACGCGACCAGTCACCAGCGGCGAACTGGCGTTCGCGAAAATCAAACTGACAGCTCTGTTGACGCTCGCCGGATGGTTCGTGTACTTCGTCGGAATCTTCGTCTGGATTAAGTTTTGTTGGCAGCCTGGCCAGTCAGGGACGCAACGAGAAGGAGCGCTTGTCCCGATGATCGGCTTTGTCGCGCTGGCACTGGCGTGGCAGTTGGTCGGCGGGTTGTCCGTCTGGCTCGCCGGCAGAATTGAAAGTGCGGCATGGGCGGGCCTGCTCCTGCTCGGCGGATATATCGCTCTCGGCAACGCTTTCGCCTTCTTGGAGAAATATTTCGGACTGCTCGTCGCACTGCCTTGGGTTTTCGCCGTTGCATTTGTTGTGAAAATGCTGCTGGCAGTTTGGGCTTTCCGCGAATCCTGCCGACAGCAGTTGCTTTCACCCCGGGCCGCCGGAAAATATGTTCTGTTCTGGTTGCTGGGGACGATTTGTTTTGTAGCCATTGCTTCGGTGCTTTGTCAGGGAACAATTTTCCCGCAATCACTCGTCATACTCACCGTCGCGCTGCTGTTGCCCTTGGCGCGCGTCGGGCTGGCGCCGCTGGCACTCGCGCGGGCGCGACACCGCTAGCCAGCCCATTCAAAGGACTCTCGTCATCCTTCACCATGAAGCTGCCAACTACCCCTGTCATCGAAGTTGAAAAGTTTGGCAAAAGCTACGGCGAATTCACGGCGGTGCGCGACCTGAGTTTCGCCGTGCATCCGGGTGAAATCGTCGGCCTCGTCGGGGCCAATGGCGCGGGCAAGACCACGACGCTGCGCGCTATCACCGGCATTCTGCGGCCCACCACCGGGACGGTCCGGATCGGCGGACTGGACCTCGAAAAAGAACCGGTCGCCTCCAAACAACAATTTGCTTACATTCCGGACACGGTTCATCCCTACGAATTGCTCACCGTCACCGAGCATCTGCATTTCATCGCGCTGGCGTATCGCGTCGAAAACGCGGAGACGAAATACGCCGCGCTGCTGAACGAACTCGAGCTCGCGGACAAGAAAGACGAACCCGCGTCAAGCCTGTCCCGAGGCATGTTGCAAAAGCTGTCGCTGGCGTGCGCGTTCTTGCGCGAACCGCGCGTCGTCATCCTCGACGAACCACTGACTGGCCTGGATCCGCGCGGCATTCGCAACATCAAGCAGTCGATTCGTTGTCGCGCCGCGGCGGGTATGGCGTTTCTGTTGTCGTCACATCTGCTCGTACTCGTGGAGGCACTCTGCGATCAGGTCATGATCTTGCATCGCGGCCAAAAAATGGCCTTTGGTTCGCTCGAAGAGATTCGCAATCTGGCGACCCTGCACGCCGGCGCGTCGCTGGAAGACGCGTTCTTCGCTGTAACGGAAAAGACGAATATCCCAGCGGCGAAGGCCGGTGCGTCATGAGCCGGGCATTGACCTATCTCTGGTTTGCTTTGCTGAAGCACAAGGTGCTTCATTTCTGTCGCGACCTGCGACAGCCAACCACACTCATCGGGTTCGCCGCGCTGCTGAGTTTGGTTGGTTTTTTGTTCCACAACCGTCATCACGAAGTATTCGCGCAATTGGTCCGGCGCGAGAGCTTGATTGGTGGCATGCTGGTCATGCTGTGCGGTTCGGTGTTCAAGGGTTTCTTGCAACGCGGATTGGTGTTTGAGCCGCCCGACGTGGAATTCTTGTTCACGAGTCCGTTTACGCAACGGCAAATCGTTGTTTACCGCCTGCTGCCCAACTATCTTTTCGCGCTCCTCCAGGGGTTGGTGTTTCTCGTGTTGTTCGCGTCCCATCTGAAGCACCCGCTCCTCACCACTGCCTGTTTGACTTTTTTCCAAATCGCGTGCTTCCACGTTGCCGCAGGGGCGGCGATTGTTGCCGGCAAGCTCTCGGAGCAACTGCATCATCGCTTTCAATGGATGATGCTGGGTGTTTATTTTCTTTTAACCGCGCTTTATCTCCGCGCGGCGTGGGACCTGAAGATCATTCCTTCATTCGCGTCTTCGCCGCTCATTCAACTTCTTTTCTATCCGGCTCTGACGCTGTCCGATACAGGAACAGAGCCACCCTTCCGCGAATGGATACTGAGTGTAATGAACACTAGCGCGTTTTCGACGCACCAGCTATGGCAATGGGCGCTCTATCCCGGCGGTTTTGCGGTCAGTGCAGTTATGAGCCTCCGGTTGCTACTCAAGCTCAAGGCCAACATTTTTGAAACATCTCTGGCCACGACGATGCGCGCGGCAGAGAAGCGCTTTCGCATTCAACAAGGCCGGCCCGCCGCCATCATCGCGCAAACCTCTTTTCGCTCCGCGCGACTGCCGCAGCTAGCGCTTTTTCGTGGAGTCGGCGCGATTGTCTGGAAGAATTTGATCGTTGCCCTGCGCTCGAAGCGCCAACTGGTTCTGGCATTTGTCTTCACTCTAATTTTCACAGCGCCACTGGCCGCGCTGTTCTGGCTGCTTAACGATCTGGTGGCGAAAGGGGGCGAGGCTTCCGCATCGGATGTTGAGGGATTCAATATGGGCGTCGCTCTGTTCCTGGTTTCTTTGGCGTTCCTGCTTCAACGGACATTTCCGTTCGATTTTCGCTGTGACGGCCATCACATCGTCGGCTTCCGCACATTGCCCGTCTCGCCGATTGCGCTGGTGCTGGCGGAAATCACCGTTCCCACCGTTCTTTGCCTCGCCTTCCAGGCACTTGGAATCGCCGTGTTGATGTTTTACGCCCGATTCGACTGGCCAACGATGCTGCTGATGCTGCTCGGTTATCCCGCGGTGGCGCTGGGGCTGAACGCCGCTTGGAACCTGCACTACCTGCTCTCCGCGACCAAATCGGCCGGAGGTCAGGCGCAATCCGCCAGCGCGGTCGGCACGCTGATGGTGGTGGCGCTCTCGTTCTTAATCTTCTTTCCGGCCGGCTGGACGGGCGTCCAAATCGGCCAACACGTCGAAGGGAAGCTCTGCGTGCCGCTCGCTTTTGCGGGCGGGCTCGTGATCCAATATGCGGTCGATCTCCTGCTGGTGCTGACGCTGGCGAGGGTTTTCCAACGTTTCGAGGTATCTCGCGACTCTCGATAAACCAATGCCCTCCATCTCCGTCACCAAACCGAGCGTGCCTTCGACTTCGACTTCGACGCCGATTCATCAAAAACTGCTGAACATTTTCGTCAGCCCCGGCGAAGTTTTCGAGGAGGTTATTATGGCACCGCCAAGAATGGTTAACTGGGTGGCGCCGACTCTGCTCATTTGTGTGGCGGGGCTAATTCTACTCCGTGTCGCAACGTCAAACGAACCGACCGCGACCGCCATCAGCCCACCGGTCGAGGTCGGGGCGGTTTCGGCAGCCCAGGCGGAGAAATTGTCCGGCGACTCTCAGATGATTTCGTGGTTGACTGTTTGCCTTGTTGCAATCCTCGGAACGTTGTGGTCGTCCTTCGTGCTTTGGTTTGTCGGGCGCGCGTTTTTGAAAACGCGTTTTTCTTTCCTGAAAACAGTCGAAGTCGTCGGCCTGACTGGAATCATTCTGGTGCTAGGTTCCATTGTCACAGCTTTGCTGATTGCTGCCTGCGGCAATTCCGCCGCTCGGCCCGCGTTGTCTCTGCTCGCGAGCGAATTGGACACCACCAATCCAATCCGCGCCGTTCTGGACGTACTGAATCTGTTCCATCTCTGGACAACGACGGTCTTGGCAGTCGGGCTTTCCAAGCTGAGCGGCGTTTCGTTCAAAGAATCGGCATTCTGGGTATTCGGATACTGGTTGTTGGCCCGAATCGCTCTGATCATACTCGCTTAGTTTCGTTCCCTCACTCTCTCTTACGGCCAAAAAGGTTTGCCAGCGGCGAGGCTTGGTCGCTAACTGGGCACGATGACCTGTTTGCCCGTGGTAGAACGTGAACTGCGCGTGGCGTCGCGTAAGCGCAGCACGTTCTGGGTGCGCGTCGCCGCGGCGCTCGTCGCGCTGGCCATCGGGAGCGGATTCCTTATCCTGAGCCAGCTTGGGACATTCGGATTCAGCACGGCAAGCCTGGGCAAAGGCCTGTTCGCCACGCTCACGTGGCTCAGTCTCGCCGTAGCCTTGTCGGCCGGCTTGTTCTTCACTTCGGATTGTTTGAGCGAGGAGAAACGCGATGGCACGATCGGTTTCCTGTTCCTCACCGACTTGCGCGGCTACGATGTCGTCCTGGGCAAGTTGCTGGCTACTTCGTTGCGAGGCCTTTATGCGCTGCTCGCCGTGTTCCCGATCCTCGCGGTCACACTGTTGATGGGGGGAGTGACTGGGGCGCAGTTTTGGAAAACGGCGCTGGCACTCATCAATGCGCTGTTCTTCTCATTGACGACAGGTTTGTTCGTGTCGGCGATCAGCCGTGATTCGCAGAAGGCGCTCGCCGCGACGCTATTGTTGGTGATCGTGCTGGTCGTGGGCGGCCCGGTGGGCGACGCGACATTGGCCGGTGTCAACCAGCTAAGTTTCAACCCGGTGCTGAGCCTGTCGAGTCCCGGTTTCCTGTTCGTAACAGCGTCGGCGTGGGGCAACAGCCCTTTCTGGCGTGGACTTCTGGTCAACCAGGGCATCGCCTGGCTGCTTTTGGGCCTGACTTGTTGGCGGCTCCCGCGCACGTGGCAGGAAAAGGCTGCGAACAATTCTGCGGTCACGGGCAATTGGGGGTATTGGTGGAAGTTCGGAGGTGCCAAACGTCGGACGGCGCTGCGCCGAAAATTGATTGACGTAAACCCCGTTCTGTGGCTGGCGTGCCGCGAGCGCTGGCAGGCGCTTTCGCTCTGGATCGTATCGCTGCTCATGGCAGTTGGGGCCGCGGTGCTGTTGGCGGGAACGGCTCGGCCCATGTGGATGTGGGGCCTCTGGAGCTATTTCGGCGCCTCTTTGACGTTGGTGTTGTACCTGGGGATCGCTTCGCAGGCTGGTCGCTTCTTCGTTGAGGGGCAGCGGAACGGCCTGATCGAGCTTTTGCTGCCCACGCCGTTGACGGTGAATCAGATCGTGCAAGGCCAGTGGCGCGCGTTGCGGCGGATGTTCGGCGCGCCGGTGGCACTGTGTCTGGCGGCGCAATTAGCCGGCGCATTCCTGGTTCAACAGAAGACTTGGGGCCGCATTGGCGCCACGGCACCTCCGGCCACATCAACGGGAACGAATACGAGGATCCTGTTGACCAACAACCTGACGACCGTCACGACGACGACCGCCACGGGAACCAGTACGGTCACCGTGAACCCTTTCACCGCTCCAAATGACTATTTGATGCTGGCCATGTCCGTGGCGGGGACCTTGACCGTCATCGCGAATCTGGTGGCCCTGAGTTGGTTTGGCATGTGGATGGGACTGAATTCAAAGAACTCGAACCTGGCCACTCTGAAAACAATTGTTTTCGTTCAGATCATCCCGTGGTTTGGAGTGTCTTTCGCGTCGGCGATGGTCATTCCGTTGGTGCTGTTTTCCAGTTTGATGAAGGGCGTTTCGAACTACACTCCCCAGATGACGGTCTGGTTCCCGTTAATCACCTCAGGGCTCGCGACCGTGCTCTTTCTAGCCAAAGACATTGCTTTCTCGTTTTGGGCGCGGCGGAAGCTGTATTCGGAATTCCGCCAACGGGCAGTGCAGGCTGTGGCACCGATCCGTGTGGCGCAGCCACCGCTGTTGTCGACAACCGGCGCGCCACCAGCAATCGCGCCGATTTAACAGTTGGGTTTGTTGTATCGCGCGGACTGACTTTGTGCTGGCCACTTGCGCTGCACGGGAGGTCCTTCAATACTCAACTTTGAAAGTTGGCCTGGCCTGGAGAGTTTCTGCGGCGTTGAGATCGACCGTGGAAACCAGCCTCTCAAGCTTTCCAGCGGGGAACAAACGCGAGTCTCAAAAATTTTCTATTTAATACGCTGCGTCGGTACTTTCACCTCTACGACTCCCAACACCGCGACGACGCTGTCTTGGTCTTGCTCGAGAATTTCACCTTTCAACCCGAAATCTTCCGTAGCAATTGAGGCAGCAAACCATATCGGCGGGTTCTTATGAAGGGCAAGTACAGTTGAGTGCAAATGAAAATGAGAGACTCGATTAGTGACTTCAGGAGCCAACAGCTCAACCTTATCGGGCTCTATGGCGATTATCTTTGAGGTAGCCCAATCGAACTCGTAATTTCCTGAGCCAAGTTTGTCGTAAGTACTAACGACGGACCTGTGATCGACCCAAAAGAGCGCATATCCAAGAGGATATTTTTTAGCTAAAGCCTTGTAGTTCTCGTCGGAATATTTTCGCATTCGTGCCTGGAGGTCTTTCACACCTTCAGAGACTCCTTCCAGCAGTTGAGAATCGCTTCTGGAAGAGTGGAGACGATATGACCATGCCGAAAACGCGATAAGCAAGAAAAATGACACGCAACCAGACAGTGCCCATGCAATTCTGGCCCTACTTGGATAGCTCTTTGAGGCGTGATAAGCGATTAGGAACGCTGCGGCTACCGCGATCCCAAAAGTAAACCAAATCCCGACGATTGGGTGGCCTGTGGAAAAGTACATCTGCGCGAAACCCGCGAAGACAAAAGCGCTAATTATCTCAACAACAATAACGCCGACACGGTTAGCCGGAACTCTGTTCTCTTTGGCATTTTGTCTAGTTTGTTCATCGTTTGTCGTTTGAACCGACTCGCCAAGGGGTTGTAACAAGCCTTCCACGCCGTTGGAAAACGATGCTCGGCAAGGTTGTTTTGCCGGATGTTTTTGTGCCGCACGTTTCGCCTGCTTTCTGCGTTTCGGCTTGCTGGATTTGCTCATTGGTTAATTGAGTTGAAATAGGACTTGATGACGATGGGCAACTCGATCGCTCCATCTTTTCCAACTCCTCGTGTTTTCGAATCAGCAGTCACTGGATCTTGTCTCTTGTACGATGATTTGGCGCAATTAGAAGAGATAATGCTGCCGG
>JBDTOW010000078.1:0-9490 GCA_039933075.1 Verrucomicrobiota bacterium
GTGATTTCCGACATTGTTTACGCGGCCGGCCCGAGCCTCTATTTCCTCTTCGTCTTGTTTCCGGCTACGGCAGCCTCGTTACAGGCTGCGACCCAGGACACCCTAATGCGGCTCAATGGTCTGGCGTTCGCCGCTCTGGCTGGCTTCGACTACATGCTGATGCGCTTCGGCATCCGGGGTGTTCTGGAGTTGACCAAACCCTGGCGCCTGCTCAGCTTCCTGGCGCTCATCGCCGTCAGCTTGTTAGGAGGGTATCGTTCGTTGGTTTTGATCTTGTTCTTTATTCTAGTATTTCAATTTGCTTTCGAAGGATTGCTTCGAAGCCGGTTGTTTCCGGTTGTTTTGTTATTTAGCCTTATCGCTATTACATTCGTGATAGCCTTCATCCAGGATATGCCGTTGTCTGTGCAACGCAGCCTTAGCTTTTTGCCTCTCGAAGTGGATCCGATGGCTTGGCAAGATGCCGCTGGTACTGCCGAGTGGCGGTTTCAAATGTGGAAAGCCGTCTTGCCGGACGTGCCAAAGTACCTCTTGCTGGGAAAGGGTTTTGCCTTTAGTGGCACGGATTACATGCTGACACAGGAGGCAATGCGACAGGGATTGTTCACATCTTTCGAAGACACGCTTATTTCGGGGAATTATCACAACGGCATCTTGACGTTAATCATTCCCTTCGGACTCCTCGGACTGCTGAGCTTTCTTTGGTTTTGCGCAGCTGCCATTCGCGTCCTTTACCGAAATTACCGCCATGGCACTGAGTCCCTGAAGTTGATCAATACATTTCTGCTGGCATACTTCTGCGCGCGGCTGGTCTTTTATCTCACGCTTTACGGTCAATTCGACCTGGATCTGGTGCTGTTTACCGGAACCGTAGGTTTGAGTGTCGCTTTGAATGGCGGGGTCAGGACGCGCAAGACTCAGGAAAGCGAAGAAACGGTCGCAGTGGAAGAAGCAGCCGAGGTGGAAGAAGCAGTCCCAGCCTAGCGAAATAAGGGCAACCTGCTGTACACCTTTTAGTCGAATTCCGGTGTTTGCTGTTCGTCGGACTCGATTTACCGGCCTGATTCTGATAGAATGCAAGATTCGTTCGAATATCTGAAGCGGACTTGGCAGACTTTGGGCCGGGATGATCCTTTATGGGCCGTTGTCAGCCTCGCCGACAAACGAGGAGGAAAATGGGATGTGCGAGAGTTTCTTCAAACTGGCGATCAGGATGTCGCCCGTTACCGCCAGATTCTCAAACTTTGGGCTCGCTGTCCGGACCGGTTCCGTCACGTGCTCGATTTCGGGTGCGGTGTCGGCCGTCTATGCCTTGCATGGAGCAAGAGCGCTGGCCTTGTAACCGGAGTCGACGTGTCAGCCTCGATGATCGAGTGTGGCAAAAGGCTCTTGAGCGAGACCAGGAACGTAGAACTCATTTTGAACGAACAGGATAATTTGAAGTGCTTCGCGACCGGCCAATTTGATTTGGTCTGTTCCCTGGCTTGTCTGCAACATATGCCATGGGACATTGCTGCCAATTATGTGCGCGAATTCGCCAGAGTCTGCTCGACGGACGGATGGGTCGCCTTTCAAGTTCCGGCGCGACAAAGCAATTCGGGCCTTCTTCCTGCCCTCCGCAAAAAGCTCGTGGATAGTTTGCCTTTCGGGCTGGGACGGCTTTATCGCAATTGGCGGCACGGCACTGCTGCGGTATTCGAAATGTATTTTACTCCGGTGTCGGTCGTTCTTGAGACTGCGAGCGCGGTCGGTCTGCGGTTGATTCATCGTGAACCTGACCAGTCTGCTGGCGAAGCCAGCGAGGGATATTTCTATATTTTTCAGAAAGCTTCGCCGAGGTGATGCGCGCAGCCCTTGACACCAGCGCGCTTTACACGACCCGAGCAGGTATTGCGCGACACATTCGCGGTTTGTTCGCTGGACTAAGATTGCTCACCCGAAAGGACCAGGAATTTATTGAATTCGCGTGG
Source organism: Verrucomicrobiota bacterium (assembly GCA_039933075.1). Classification (GTDB taxonomy): domain Bacteria; phylum Verrucomicrobiota; class Verrucomicrobiia; order Limisphaerales; family JACPZS01; genus JBDTOW01. Next base: position 1,971 of record JBDTOW010000078.1, read on the forward strand.
AAGGTTACAAATCTCGAATATCACCAGCCGCAACGCGCCTTCAAAACGATTTACCGAGAACTAATCTGGGCCAAACTTCTGGCTCCAGGAAAACTAAGAAAACTGAAAATCGATCTCCTCCACTCCCCTGGCGCGGTTCTGATTTCGCCTCCTCGAACCATTCGGCACGTTGCAACTCTGCACGATCTGGCAGTCTTGCGGTATCCCGAACGGTTTCGTCCTTGGCACCGGTGGTCTTCGAAACGGCAGTTCCTGCGGGTCTTGGCGGCCGATCGAGTTATCTGTATTAGCCGCTTTACCGCGGAAGAAGCAATGAGACTGATTGGTTTGCCAGCCGCCCGGATCGAAGTCATATACAACGGCTGTGATTTTCACCGCGAGGAAACGACCGGTAAGGAGCAAAAACCATCGTTCGATTTGCCGGGTGAATTCTTCCTGTTTGTGGGAATGTTGGATCCCGGCAAAAACTTGTCCCTTTTGCGTGATGTGTATCACTCCGCGGCTGAGCGGAACGTCCGTTTGCCCCCTTTGTTAATTGTCGGTGCCCGCTGGGTTGGGGTTGCCAACGAGGGCGCCCCTCCCGAGGACTGGTGTTATTTGGGCCATCAACCCGATGAGATTTTGCTGTATCTCTATCGCCGTGCCCTCGCTTTGGTGTTTCCCAGCAAATACGAAGGGTTTGGCTTGCCGGTGGCAGAAGCCATGGCCGCAGGCTGTCCAGTGGTTTGTTCGCCAGTGAGCAGTCTTCCGGAGGTGGGGGGCGAAGCGGTTTGCTTTTCGGAGATGGACCCGGAAGCTTACCTGACTTCGATGCAGCGATTGTGCCGTGATTCAACCTGGAGAAGCGATTTGATCCAACGAGGCTTTGAACAATCCAGAAAATTCTCCTGGAAAACGTGCGCCGCCGCTACTCTAAGTGTGTATCGGGAAGTGTTGAAAACGTGAAAGCAAAGAACGGTTGTCCCATGCATCAGGCCTAAGTGTTCGCGGTCGGTGAAACGCAAAGAGATCGCGCGGTTAATCTATGAATTGGAGTTACCTTCGGCGGGCAGCCTGGATCGATACGCGAGCTCGGTTCGTGTCGCAGGTTCCGGGCAACGGGAATTTGCTGGATATAGGGTCGTCGGATGGCGAGACTCTTCGCCACTTTGCCGAACTACGGTTCGACCTGACGTTTTTCGCGACCGATCTGGCCGGCACCCCCGAAAAGTATCCAGCTAACTGCCAGTTTCACCGCGGGGACGTGCAACGAGAACGACTGCCGTGGACTAATGGGTCGATCGACGGGGTCACGTGCATGCACCTGGTGGAGCACTTGGATGATTTAACGCTGCTCTTCGACGAAATAGCGCGTTTGCTCAAACCGGGCGGCAAGGTCTACTTCGAAACGCCTCATCCAAAGACGGTGACTTATTCCAGTCCCCCCGGAAACGCGGCGGGAACGTTTACCTTGAATTTTTATGACGATACGACCCACACAAGACCGGTTCCCGTGGGCGCGCTGGCTCAGCATTGCCGCAAGGTAAACTTAGAAGTGGTTCGCAGTGGAATCTCCCGCAACTGGCTCTTCGCCGCCGCGTGGCCCTTCTATTTTTTTCGCCGGGCCAGCCGCCAAAAGTTTACCGCCTACGGTCACTTTTGGGGTTGGTCAGGTTATCTGGTCGCACGGCGCCCGATATGAAACCGAAGCTGCTCGTGCTGGAGCTTTGGCGAGTAGGAGACCTTGCAATCTCAGCTCCATTTCTCCAGGCTGCCAGCCAGCACTTCGAGGTCACCTTGCTTGCCCAGCCGGTAGCCCAAAGTCTGCAGCCTCGCTTCTTCCCGTCGGTGAAAGTGGTTCCATTTGTAGCGCCCTGGACTGCGTTTCGTCACAAATACCGGCTCTGGGACTGGCCGTGGACCGAGATTCTCAACGTGTGCCATCAACTGCGCGCTGAGAAATTTGATTTCGCGGTTTCCGCACGCTGGGATACGCGCGAGCATTTATTGATGAGATTTTTTGGCGCAAGGAAACGGTTGGGATTTCCGAGACTCGGCAGCCAGATTTTCCTGACCCAATTGCTGAAACGTCTTTCGCCACTGGCACATCGTTACGATGATTGGTGGGTGGCCGCGCGGGCCATCGGTTTGAAGATGCGATCGCGCAAGGAACTGCCGCTCCCTCCGGCTCGCACGGAGCGCGTTGTCATGGTTCACACCGGTGCGGCACTAGCCGTGCGTGTGTGGCCGCTCGAGCGCTATCTGAACATTGTCCGGCGGTTGCGCAACCTCGGCTTCTCCGTGAGAGTCGCATGCGACGCTGGTCAACGCGGCTGGTGGCTCCAGCATGGCGAAGAGGACGTAAGCAGTCCTCAGTCCATCGAGGAACTGTTGTCGTTACTCGATCGATGCGGTGCCTGCATGGGCAACGACTCAGGGCCCGGCCACTTGGCGGCCCTGATGGGCATTCCAACCTTTACTATTTTCGGTCCGCAATTTCCGGAGTGGTTCGCGCCTCTTCATCCGGCTTCACAATGGATGGACGGCAAACCGTGTCCGTACAAACAATGTTTTGATTACTGCCGGTTCCCGGTGCCGCATTGTTTGTGGAACATCACGGAAGAAGAGGTTTGGCCAAAACTCGAAGTGTTTATTCGACGCCACCGCTCGGCGTGACAGCAATTCTTCGCTGCCCAAACCTTGACAACGGACGATTGCTTTGATTGCCGGGAGCCGCTACCTATTGATAAGACATTATCTTGATGAGCTCTGATAACCGAACATCCCTTTGCCGTGTGAGCGCCTGTTATGGCCCCAGCCACTACCGGGACGCCTCTCATGTGTCCTTATTGGTTGAACAGGCGCTCTCTGCGCTCTCTTTATCTGCAGATCTTGTGCAGTCTGGCAACCATGTCGTGCTCAAACCAAACTGGGTCAAAGAACATGACGAACGGCGGCCCGGACCGTACCAATGGGAACATGTCGTCACCCATCCGGTTGTAATCGAAGCGGTCGCCCGCTGGGTTGGCGAAAGGCTCCGAGGCCACGGTCAAGTCACCATTTGCGATGCGCCCCAGACCGATTCTTCCTTCGCGACGCTCAGCAAATATTGCGGGTTCGAAGAACTGCTTGACCGTTGCCGCAAGGATTTTCCTGGAGTGAAGTTCCGCGTCCTCGATCTGCGTCCGGAGGAATGGCACGCGGTTGACGGTGTAACCATTTCGAAAGCCAGGCTGCCCGGCGATCCACTCGGCAGTACGCATGTTCATCTGGATGCAACAAGTGAATTCGTCGGTTACCACGGACAGGGCCAGCTTTATGGCGCTTCGTATGACATGGCGGAAACAAACTACCGACACAATGGCCACCACCATGACTATCTTCTTTGCCGCACGCCGATGGATGCCGACGTGCTGATCAATTTGCCGAAACTCAAGACCCACAAGAAAGTCGGTATCACCTGCGCCTTGAAAAATCTAGTCGGCATCAATGCCAACAAAAACTGGCTGCCGCATCACACGGAAGGGACACCGGACCAGGGGGGCGATCAATTTCCGGCCGCGACTGCCAGGTCCAGACTCGAACACACCTGGATGGGCACGGCAAAACGCTGGCTCAAAGATCGTCCGATAATGTCGCGCCTGTTCATCCCGTTAAAGAAAGTTGGCCGGCTATATTTTGGCAGTACACAGAAGGTCGTCCGCTCTGGAAACTGGCACGGTAATGACACCTGTTGGAGGATGGTTTTGGATTTGAATCGATGCCTCTTTTATTTCGACGGCAGCGGCGAGCGGCGCAAAAAGCCATTGCGTTACCTCGCTGTGGTGGACGGCATCATCGGCGGCGAAGGCAACGGCCCGATGGCGCCGGATCCCAAACCGTGTGGGGTAATCATTGCTGGAATGCATCCGGTGGCAGTAGATTGCGTCGCCGCCACGCTGATGGGATTTGATTGGCGAAAACTGCGACTGCTGAAAAACTGTTTCGAAATGCGCGAATTGAATTTCGTTCCTTTTCAACCCGACGAGATTGAGGTCGTTTCCAACAAGCCCGCGTGGACCGGAAAGCTCGATCAGATCGTGGACACCTTCAATTTCCGACCCCATTTTGGCTGGGTCGGAGCCATCGAAAAGAATCAGGAAACGCGCGTCGCATGAGTTGGGAAGATCCTATTAGCCTCGTCATTCATCCTTATGCCATCGATTGCCAACGCATTGCATACACTCAACGAGATTCGTATCCATCCGTTGATGAGATCGTGGAAATTCGCAGCGTACAAACGCTGGCTTAAATGGCAGATTGGCAGCCGGTTGGTTCCCGGTCTCGTTGTCGCGAATTTCGTGAACGATACGCGCTTGTGCTTGCGAGCCGGCATGCACGGCGCAACCATGAATCTGTATGTTGGCCTCGACGAGTATAAGGCTATGTCGTTTGTTCTGCATTTTCTTCGACTCGGTGAAACGTTTGTCGATGTCGGCGCCAACGTCGGTGCTTTTACCATTTTAGCGAGTGGGGCCGTCCGCGCGCGGACCATCGCATTTGAGCCGGCACCCAATTCCTTCAACGATCTTTTGTTGAACGTAAAGGTGAATAACCTGGAGAATCACGTCGATTGCCGGCAAATCGCGTTATCAAACAAGAAGGGAGAGGCCTTGTTCACGAGGGAACTGGATACGCTTAATCACGTCGTTCTGTCGCCTGATGCCGAGTCTGGCGCGATGATTCGGGTCAAAGCCTCAACCCTCGACGAGGAGCTGTCCGGTGGTTCTCCGGTGATGATCAAGATGGATGCCGAGGGTTATGAAAATAATATTTTGGACGGAGCGAATCAGACGTTTTCTTCACCGGATTTGCTGGCTTTAATTGTCGAAATAAATGCGAATTGCCATCGGTACGGTTTTACAGAATCACAAATCTTCGAACGCATCCTGAATTACGGGTTCATTTCAGTTGTGTACGATCCACTCGAACGACGATTGATGCGTTGCGGTTCGTGGGACTCCGAGCGAGGTGCTGAGGCAAATACGATCTTTGTTCGTGACATCAATGTTGCAACCCAAAGACTGATTATGGCCCCTAAGTTTAAGACGATTGCCTATGAGATATAAAATGGAACTCGAAAAATCAAAAGAGATCCATGTCAATTCGCTTTTTACCGTTCCGCACCACCATGCTGTGACTCCCAAAAACAATCCAGGTTCTTGATTTGTTTACGTCTTGTTTCATGGGTTTGGGGTGCCCGTCTCAACTACCATGAGCCTCGAGGATAGACTCTACCCGCTGTTAGCTATTTATCAGCGCCTGCCTTTTGCAGTGCGCTGGTCGGTCGGCGCGGCTTACCGGCGGCTTCCGCAAGACTGGCGTCTCGGAGCGCACTACGCCCAGTTCAAGAAACTGGCACTCGAGGGGGAGTCCTGGTCAGTTTCGCAGATCCGCGATTATCAACTCCAGCAACTTCGGAACGTGCTGCACCATGCGGTCAACTATTGTCCGTTTTATGAAAGGGCATTTATTCGGGCTGGCTTCCGTCCGGAGAAACTTCAAAGCCCGGATGACCTGGCAAACTGCCCATTCCTGGAGAAGAAGGATCTAATCAACCATTTCGACGAATTGGCTTCCCGGGAAATTCCGGCTTCAAAACGTCTCTACATTACCACTGGCGGCTCGACCGGCGTCCCCGTCGGATTCTATTTGCACAAGGGAGTCAGCCGGTCAAAGGAACAGGCCTTTTGGGAAACGATCTGGCGGCGCGCTGGTTATTTCGATGGCGCGCGGCTCGCTTTGATTCGAGGCCATGTCGTCAGCTCGCGTGCGAGTGGCGAGATCGCTTTCTACGACGCCACGCGCGATTGGCTCATGCTCTCCTCGTATCATCTGACCCAGGAGCGTCTGCCGGACTATCTGGCGGCGCTGGAGAAGTTCAAACCTGACTTGCTGCACGCATATCCCTCGGCAGCGCTCCAACTCGCGGAGTATCTGGAAGAAAGCGGCCAATCGTGGCGCATTCCGCTGCGCGGTTTGCTCTGCGGTTCCGAGCGCATGACCAAACCGCAAAAGCGATTGCTTGAACGCGTTTTCAAATGCCGCGCCTACGGCTGGTATGGACATGCGGAGCGCGTCGTGTTGGCTGGCGAGGGCGCTCAGTCCGAGTTGTTTTACTTCGTGCCGCAGTATGGTTTCGTCGAATTTGGTCCGCCGGATGCCGAAGGACTGTGCGAAGTAATCGGCACGTCGTTCCACAATCTGGCCATGCCGCTCATCCGCTACCGAACCGGCGACTGTGTGCGCCTGGCCGATCCCAAGATCGACGGTGAACTGGAGTTTCCCTGGCCTGCGGTCTCCGAGATTGCCGGGCGCGAACAGGAATTTCTCGTGAGCGCCACGGGGCGGCGCATCTCGCTGACGGCTTTCAACATGCACAGCGACATTTTTGACCACTTGTATGCCGTGCAATTTTACCAGGAACAACCGGGTGTCGCGGAATTTCGCTACGTTCCTGGTCCGCAATTTCACAGCTCGCGCTTGCAACAGATCGAGGCCGGCATTCGTCGCAAACTTGGCGATGATTTCCACATTACATTCCGAGCGGTGAAAGAGGTGGAGAAAACCGCGCGCGGCAAGCACCGCTGGTTGGTCACCCGGTTGCAGCAGCAGAATCTCAGGCGGAATGAGTAAAAGGATTCTGCATAACAGCGCAGCACATTTTTGATGGGGAAGTGCGGTCGGTCAATGTTTTCATCGAGTCTAGGCTAGCTAGCTCGGATGCAACGAATAGATGACGGTTTGGACAGATTACCTCTCCCGCAGTACCGATCAAAAGCGCAAACGGCGCAACAAATATCGGCGATGAAACAAAGCGAAAACTGCTTAAAAAACAGAGCCAGAGTGTTACTCTGGCTCACGAGTGACGAGGTCGTTTACGCCTTCACCAAGGCGCTCAGAAGGGTAACGAGGTCAACTAGTTCCGCTGTTCGGACCTCATTACAGACAAGACCTCTCTGCCAACCCTTATCGAACAGCGAATGAACGACAACATTTCATTAGATTACATCCACAAGCAGACTGTTCAAATATTTTTGTGGTCAGTAAAATTGAGAACTCTAATTGGCTGGTAAGCGCTCGAAGTTGAGATCCCTGGATCCGTCGGTGGTGTGATCACCGGATCACGTTATCGGCTGAGGGTTTCGCCAGGCGTGACCGCTCTGCGCGAGAAGATCATCGGCTGCAGCGGGGCCCCAGGCACCCGCGCGGTAGAATTCCCCCTCGCTGAGCGGCGCGGATCCCCAGCCCGCTCGGATCGCGTCCACAACAGCCCAGGCTGCCTCCACCTCATCGCTACGGATAAACAATGTTGCATCTCCCGACAATGCCTCGAGCAATAGTCTCTCGTACGCTTCCGGTGTGTAGGCGCCAAATTCCGTGTCGTAACTGAAATGCATCCGGACCGGCCGAAGCCGCATCGTTGCACCTGGAATCTTGCCATTAAAGCGCAGGGAGATTCCTTCGTTTGGCTGCAATCGGAGCGTGATTGCATTGGCATC
>JBDTOW010000079.1:0-9444 GCA_039933075.1 Verrucomicrobiota bacterium
AGCGCAAACGCAAGAATATGCTCCAAAATCTCCTCGCCTTATGTTGACGCGAATGCGCTGCGCCGCGCGGATCTGGAGCGCCCATCTTCACCCACTGGGTAAGGACTGCGATCTCCGTCTCGCCGAGCTTTCCACCGTTTTCCTTCGAGTGAATTTGGAGGTAATTGTCCGCGGAGCGCATTGCTTTGATCAACAGGCTCTCTCCTGGCTTCCCGGTTACCACCGGAGTTCCGTGTTCACCCCCGGCCAGCCATCCCGCGTGCGAGTCGAGCCGCAGTCCGCCCTTCTGCTTCTCCGGGCCATGGCACTCGATGCATCTTTCCACAAGCAGCGGACGAACCTTCGCCTCAAAGAAGGCAATCCCGTCAGCTTCGTCGGCGATTGACTCACGAGTGAGCAACATCATTGACAAAGCGATGAATATCGGGCTCTTCATCCGTTAAGAAACGTGTGTAGTCTCTATCCAGTTTCATGGTTTGACAACACACACTTAGCCACGATTATTCAGTGAACCGCAGGGCTCGCTCTCACCCCAGCCCCACTGCTGTTGAATTAAGGCATTTGGCCGCGTGTTCCATCCCGGTAGGGGAGAAATGTGAATAGCCGTGGGTGCAACCCACGGATCGAGTCGAAGAATGAGTTACGCACCCCGGAGGGGCCCCGGAGGGGTCGAACAAGCCCGTCGTCATGTGTTGTTCGACCCCTTCGGGGTCGGTATCGATTTCGCCCTTTGTCCCGTGGGTTGCACCCACGGCTATTCACATTCAGCCCCCTTCGGGGCTGGGCCTTCGAAACAGCATGCCGTTGATTCAAGGGGATCGCTTTCCCGGCTGAATAGAAACGGCTCGGTGATGCTTTATCCCCCAAACCGCGAGTCCTTCGGCGCGCGATAGCGGATGTTCAGTTCCGGCGTTGCGATGCGGCGATGGTCTTCGACCTTCGAGTCCAGACATCGATCCAGCATGGCACTCGCGATTTGAGTTCGTTCGACCGGGTAAGGCGCGCGGCCAGTGACGATCATTTCTTCGATCTGGGCCACAAGACAGGCAGAGTAGGTGACGTTCGGTGTCGGCGGAAGGAAGAATTGCGTCGAGACGATCTCGCCTTTCGCAAGTTGCGCGGCGAAACAGTAATCCTGGAGCGCGCCGTTGAGCATGAGCAAGGTGGTGCGCAGCCCGTCGTTTCGTTCGATGAAGTAGGCGGCGGGATTCTTCACGAGCTTTGGCAATTGGCCGTTGTGCGCCAAATCCTGCGGGCGCGAATCGAGTTCGGAATCGCCCTGAAGCGAATCCGAGCGTGAGAGCGCGGCTTCGAGCAAGCGTTTCGACCATCGCCCTTCCTCTCCGGCCTGCCAGACGGCGTCGCCTTCGATCAATTGCACTGACTTGATCCCGGTCTCGCCTCCGTGGCGGCGCTCGACCATGCATTGCATCGCTTCGAGCGCGTGGTAATCCATCGGATCGGAGCCGCCGACACCGACCATGAGCGCCTCGTCCAGTTTCGCGCCGTAGGGAACTTCAACCGGAGGCAATCGCCAGGTCACGGGCAGTGAAGACCCCGCGAGGAACGGAAACTTCAGCCGCTTGGAATCTTCCACCATCTTGCGAGCCTTTTCCCAACTGTAGGAAAGATGTTTGTCGTTGTAGATCGGAACGACCCGGCGATCTTGCTCGAACACGTTCACACATTGCTGGAAAAACTCGTAACGCGGATAAAGAATCTGTCCCTTGTGATTCCGCGGATAATCACCGTGTTCGGCGATGATGACGATTCCGTCCACCGCCAGCTTGTTGCCCCCGCACCGCAAGGTTTCGGAAATGGAGGGATAGATGGTGAAGCCATGATCGGCGGCGCGCTGGCGGCTGAGATCTCCGGCGGGCTTTTGATCGACGTAGAGTGAGACGACTTGCAACGGCGACCCGTGCCATCGGCCATGGCGCGGATAGCCGACCAGGAAGCGGTCGCCCATGTGTTGCGCATGGGACTGATAAGTCCAGACCGTCGTGATGATGGCGATTCGCTTGGGGACAGGCGAAAAGGCCAACACGGGCTGGGCGGCTCCTGCCAACATTGCGGAACCCAGTACGCGGAGAAAAGTGCGTCGAGTAGTTTTCATGTTCGCCAGAACGTGGATTGCCGAGTGGGCTTGTAACGGATGGCGAGATGCGGCGTTTCGAGCCGGCGTTGTTGCTGATACAGCGACTCGATTCCCGCTGCCGTCATGCCGGTCGTGAGCAGCGTCCGTTCAACCGGGTAAGGCGATTTCCCGGTGAGAAAAAGCGACTCGATGTGATGCACCAACGGGCTGAAGAAATTCCGCATCGAGTAGTAAGGAAGATAGAGCTGCACGGAAAAAACCTCGTCACCCTTGAGGCGCACGGCCACGTTGCAATCGCCCACGACGTTGCCTTGGAACTGAATGATGGATGCCTTCAAGCCATCGCCATACTCAAAGCGATAGGCATACGAGTCGGGCGCGAGCCGGCGCAGTTCGTCCGTGGTGGGAAGCACGTTGCTGTAGGTGGGTCGGGGCAATCCGAGTTGGTTGCTGCGCGAGAGCGCCGCTTCGATCAACCGGGGATCCCAGCCGCCCGCTTCCCAGGAACCGGCTTCCATGGCTTTCCAGAATCGCTCGCCGCGAAAAGCTTCCACCGCGCGCACGCCCGTCTCGCCGCCGCGCCGGCGCTCGATGATCGACTGCATGGCCTCGATCACATGAATGTCCCCGCCGTCGATGCCACGATTCCAAATTCCCACGGCCTCTTCGGCCTCGGCGCCAAAAGCCAAATCGATGGCGGGCTGTCTCCAGGTAACGGGCAGCGAAGATCCGGCCATCAATCCGAAGCCGAATTCCCTGGCCGTATCGTACATCTGCTTTGCGTGGTCCCAGTTCCAGGAAAGGTGCTTGTCGTTGAACACCGGCGCCGTGCGGCCGCTGCGTCGGTAAACCTCCACGATTTGCTGAAAATATTCGTAACGCGGATAGAGGATCTGCCCCTTCTCGTTGACCGGATATTTGCCGTGTTCTCCGATCAGCAAAACGCCATCCACAGCCAGGTCGCTGCCGCCCTGGGTGAGCGCCTCCGCGATGGTCGGGTAGATTTTCATCTCTGGATGCCGTTTGGCCCGCTCGCGGCTTAGATCGTTGTCTCCGACTTGTTCGACATAGAGCGAGACCACATCCATGGCTGGCTGGTGATGTTGTCCTTCCCAGCCGTAGCCATCGAGGAAGCGATCCACGATATGCTCGGAATGCGAATACTTGTAGTAAGTCGGGGTCAGGGCGGCGATCCGGGGGCGGCGACGTTCGGCGGCCAGCGCGCTGGGGCCGAGGGCAAGCGTCGCGGCCATCCCCGCAAGAAAAGTTCGGCGTGTGAAATGGGCCGAGGTTTGCGCGGCGCCGAAAAGTTGTTCTGGATTGGTTGCGTGCATGCTTACTTCATTCGGTTCCCTTGCTTAGCCGTTTCTTTGCAGTACGAAAAACCCTCTCCCCGGCCCTCTCCCTTTCGGAAAGGGAGAGGGAGAAACTCCGCCCGTCGCTGGTCGAGTCACCATTTAATGGCAGATGAGCCGCCATCGAATTCTTCTCCCTCGCCCCGTTCGACGGGGAGAGGGCTGGGGAGAGGGGCGCGTTCAACTGAAAAGATACGGCCTTACTGGTCCATTTCATAAATTCACCAGGCGCCGCGATGGCCTCCATCTCCCGTATACGTCCAGTACTTTTCGTACATCCGTTCGATCCGTTTCCAGGTCACCGAGCCATCCACAGAGCCGACGGTGCCCCCAACCGCTCCGAGTTTGCGGGAGGTGGTTGGTTGGCGGATTGGGTAATGGTAGATGCGCCCGTTCGCTTTGATGGCTCCGGCCTTTCCGTGCGGTGCGATGACCCAGTTGTAGCCGCCCACTCCGTTGGCCGCCCAACTGTTCAGATCCGAAAAGAGCACCATTTGTTGAGAATCAGCCAAGGCGTTCGTGTTAATGAGGGTCGAGACGTCAGTGAGTTTGATAACGGATTGCCAGCCCGCCTGTTTCGGCATGTTCCGGCCCCCATGATAATGGTAACCGATGTAAAAGCCGGTGCCGGTCTGGAAGCGGCTATTGGGTGTGTCCGTAATGCCTGGTAGCGAGAGCGGATAAACATTGGGACAATCGAAGACTTTGTCACCATAGGTGTTGCTGATCGAGTGGTACATCACCGTTGAGATGCTCATTAGAAATGAATCTCCGCCATCCCGAATGCCATCGAAAACCCGATCGTTGTTGTCGAGCGAATAGACGTGCGTGGCGAGGCCGAGTTGCCTCAGATTGCTGACGCAGTTCACCCGTTTCGCTTTCTCCTTCGCGGCGCTCAACGACGGCAAAAGCATGCTCGCCAGGATCGCAATAATCGCAATGACAACCAGCAACTCGATGAGGGTGAAGGCACGCGGGATGGAAAGTCTCGTCATGCGATAATTCCGGTTGCCACGTTGCCGTCGATGTCGGTCAGGCGAAAATCGCGGCCGCCGTACCGGTAAGTGAGGCGTTCATGATCCAACCCGAGGAGCGCAAGAATCGTTGCGTGAAGGTCGTGAATGTGAACTTTGTCCTGCACCGCGTAATAGCCGTAGTCGTCGGTCGCGCCGTAAGCGAATCCCGGCTTCACGCCGCCGCCCGCCAGCCACATGGTGAAGCCTTCGGGATTGTGATCACGGCCATCCCTGCCGCCTTGGGCAACTGGTGTTCGGCCGAATTCGCCGCCCCACAATACCAGCGTGTCAGCCAACAGGCCGCGCGCTTTGAGATCGTGGAGCAGGCCAGCAATGGGCTTGTCCACTTCGGCGGCGTTCTTGGTGTGGCCCTTGCGCAAATCACCGTGCTGATCCCACTGCACTTCGCCGTCGCTGTGGGTGACCTGGATGAATCGGACGCCGCGTTCGGCGAAGCGCCGCGCCATGAGGCATTGTCGACCGAAGTTGGCCGTGATGGGATCGTTCAGACCGTAAAGCTGCCGAGTGGCCTCGGTTTCGACAGAGAGATCCTGCGCCTCGGGCATCGCGGTCTGCATGCGGAAGGCGAGTTCGAAGGATTTGATCCGGCCTTCAAGCGCGGCGTGCGGCCCGGTCAAATCGAGATGATCGCGATTCATCGCGGCCATCAGGTCGAGTTGCTTGCGCTGCTGATCAGGCGTCAGCCGGGAATTGTGGATGTGGCGCACGATGGCTTGGTCCGAGGGAATGCTCGCATTGCCAATGGGCGTGCCCTGGCACTGCGCGGGCAGGAACGCGGCGCCCCAGTTATTCACGCCCCCGTGCGCGAGCGTCGGACAAATCGTTATGAACGCAGGCAAGTTTTGATTCTCGCCACCCAGCCCGTAGGTAATCCACGCGCCCATGCTCGGGCGCACGAAGTTGTCGCTGCCCGTGTGCAGCTTCAACGCCGCCCCTCCATGCGCCGCGTTTGTGCCATGAACGGACCGGACGATGCACAAGTCATCGACGTGCCGCGCGAGGTGCGGGAACAATTCGCTCACTGGCAATCCGCTTTGTCCGTGCTGCCGGAATTTCCAAGGTGATTTCAGCAGCTCGGCGGTCTGCGCGAACTGTACGCGGGGTTTGTTGCCGGGAAACGGTTTGCCATCGTCACGATCCAGCAAAGGCTTGGGGTCGAAGGTATCGACATGCGAGGGCCCGCCTTTCATGAAAAGAAATATCACCCGCCTGGCCCGAGCGGGAAAGTGGGGCGGCCGCGGAACGAGCCGGTCTTCGGGCGACGCGCTCTCGGTCGCGCCTCGCGCTGTGTCGCCGAGCATCGCCGCCAGCGCGAGGTAACCAAAACCCGCCGCCGAACGGCGAAGCATAGCGCGCCGTGAGAGGCGCTCGAGTCCCGATGGGCGTAGACCTTGTTCGCGGGGCGAGTGAGAAAAATGGCCCCACTCCTTCACCCCATCTGAGAGGGAGAGGGGCGGGGTGAAGGGATTCTTCAAGTGCATAGTCACGGCTTAGTTCTCATGCCTGGCGGAAATTCCATCCGCATTCCGTCCCGAAGGGACATCATGAGAATAGCTCGGCGTTTCAACGCCGAGAAGAATCGCGAAGAGCATAAGTCCCGGAGGGACGGTTGAACGGTCAACAAAACTTTTGTGTGATTGAATTTCGACCGTCCCTTCGGGACTCGCGGCGCTTTGACGGACGATCCCAGCGTTGAAACGCTGGGCGAATTTCTTCGGTCCCTCCGGGACCACTCTCGTTGAGTCAAGCATTTGGGCCCCGTTTCCCATCCCCAGCGGGGATGAATGTGAATAGCCGTGGGTGACAACCCACGGATCGGAACGGAAAAAGCATTCCGACCCCAATGGGGTCGAATAAACCCCGTCGTCATCTGTTGTTCGACCCCTTTGGGGTCGATATCGATTACGCCTGTTGTCCCGTGGGTTGCACCCACGGCTATTCACATTCGACCCCCTCCGGGGCCGGTCTTTCCAAATGCAAGACGTGAATTCAACGGCAGTGCCCTCCGGGACCGGGAGCGACCGCAAATGACGAAGGTCAGGCACGCCGGGCTGGCGATTCAAAACTTTGAGGCCGGCGACAATTGGCGTTGCCCGAAACGATTTCTTTGCCGAGCATGGATTTCCTAAAGACATTGCATCTCAGTTCAGATAGCTGAATTCATTCGCGGCCAGGACGGCGTGACAAAACGCGGTCCACGCCTGCAAGCAGTGTTCATTCGGTTCGCCGCGCTTCGCGGAGGCGGACTGTTCGAACTCATCGAGGAAGGTTTTCGCTTGCTCGATTTCCCTGGTCGAAGGCGGCCGTGCATAAGCTCGAAGATAGATCTGCTCCAGACGCTGCCGGTCATTCAGGCCAGGCGCGGCAAGGAATTGTTTCGCTAATCGCTCCGCTGATTGCCCGACCAACTCGGCGTTCATCATCAGCAACGCCTGCGGTGCGATCACCGTCTCGTTGCGGCTCCCGGTGGGCACCGCTGGATCGGGATAATCGAATTGTTCGAACTCATCGTAGAGATGGTTGCGAATGATCGGCAGGTAAATCGATCGGCGCACGCTGTCGTAGGTCGTAGCGTCCTTCGAAGTGTGGTTGAACACAAACTCGCGATTCTTCAACCCAAGCGTCTTTCCGCCCATTCTTTGATTGAGCGTACCCGCGACTGCCAACAGCGCGTCGCGAATCTCCTCCGCTTCGAGCCGTCGGATGTTGAAGTGCGAGAGCAGGCGGTTTTCCGGATCAATCGCGGCGGTCTGACTCCCGGCTCGCCCCTCGTGACTCCCTTGCTGATACACCGCGCTCCCCATGATCAGCCGGTGCATCGCCTTGATGGACCAGCCTTCCCGGATGAACCGCGCGGCGAGCCAATCGAGCAGTTGCGGATGCGAGGGCCGGTCGCCGACCGCTCCAAAATTCTCCGTGCTCGCCACCAGTCCGCGTCCGAAGTGCCAGCGCCAGATCCGATTAACCATTACACGGGCGGTGAGCGGGTGGTTGGGGTGCGCAAGCCAGCGCGCGAGTTCCAATCGGCCGCTGTGCCGCTCATCAACCGGAGTCGGCGCGTTCGCGACTCTCATGACCTGCGGAAAGCCGCGCGGAACTTCGGACCCCAACGTCAGATGACTTCCGCGCACGTGGACGGGCAGCGATTTCACGACATTTGTCGAGTCGCTCACACCCATTGCGGAAGCCAGCTCGGGCGCGTTCTTTTCCAGAGCCGCCAATTCATCACGCAACTTCTTCAGCTCCTCAGCGGTGCCGGCGGGGTATAGTGGCTCCGTTTTGGGCGGCAGAGCGAGAAACCCTTTCGGGTCGTCGAGTGCCTTCCGTGTGTTTTCGAGCGTGGCGTTCCCCAGCGCATTGGTGGTTGAACCGGTCTCCGCTTTCAACTTCTCCAAGCTGTGCTCCACTTCGGCGAAGAGCGGGCGATAGTGCTTTTCAATTTCTTCGCCTGCGGCGCCGCCTCCGATTTTCACCGCCTCGCGCCAGGTGTGAAAGACTGAGTTTGTTTCGGAGTTGGCGAGAAAGTCCCGGCCGGATTTCAAGATCGGCGCGCGCAGGCCCGCGCCGTTGGCACATGCTTCCACTTCGTTGGTCGTGGCGCTGGTGGCCAGTTTGGCGGCGACCACAAGGTAATCAACCGCTCGTGCACGGACCTCAGCGCGTAGCGCGTCGTTGGCGGATGCCGTAACTTTGCTAATCGTGTCCTTCTGCCCGGCGATTTGTTTGTCGAGCGCCTCCTTGGCGGCGATTTCCTCCGGAGTGGCGAGCAGTGGTTCGTGCCATTCCGCGACGATCTTGAAGTGATTCATCGTCCGCGTGCTTTTCAAAATAGCCGCGAGCGCGTAGTAGTCCTCGGTCGGGATCGGATCGAACTTGTGATCGTGACAGCGTGCGCAGCCCAGGGTCATGCCCATGAAAGCGCGGCCCAGGGTGTCGATCTGCTCATCGATGATGTCCATCTCCATCTTTTTCGGGTCTGGTTCAGCGAGCACTTTCGCGCCGAGCGACAGAAATCCCGTGGCCACGAGTCGCTCGTTTTTCGTGGAAAAATCCATGGACAGCAGCAAGTCACCGGCAATTTGCTCGACGACGAATTGATCGAATGGCTTGTCTCGATTGAACGCGTTGATCACATAGTCCCGATACCGCCAGGCGTTGCCGTGCGCGACGTTTTCATCGAGCCCATTCGAGTCGGCGTAGCGAGCGACATCAAGCCAGTGGCGCCCCCAGCGCTCACCATAGTGTGGTGACGCGAGCAACCGATCGACGACCTTCGCGAAGGCGTCGACCGAGTTATCGAGAACGAAAGCCTCGACTTCCTCCGGTGTGGGCGGCAAACCCACGAGATCGAACGTGGCGCGACGGATCAAAACGCGCTTGTCCGCAACCGGAGCGGGGCTATTGCCGTTTGCCTCAAGTGTGGAAAGAATAAAAGCATCGACTGGCGTTTTGACCCAGGCGGCGAGCCTCACGCGGGGCGGATCAGAAACGGTGACCGGCTGGAATGCCCAGTGCTTGCGCCCTGCTTCAAGACTATTCGACGCGGCGGACGCGAACAATGGCACTGTCAGAATCAGCGCGCAACAAAGCCGCCAACCGTGATCGGCGACGACGTGCAGCAAAGTTGCCAGCCCAGTTGGCTTTCCGAAGTTCCGGCGCTGAATCCCAACGGGATTCCGGCTCGAAGCCCAGGGTTGCGAGGAACGAGCTACCCTGGGAAAGTTGGACGCAAGCCAACAACCCCAACGGGGTTGCGGCTCGGCGGGAGGATCGTGTCGCAACCCCGTTGGGGTTGAAAGCTCCCCTGAAAGCGACCCAGGGTAGCTCGTGCCTCGCAACCCCGGGCTGGGCGACACAATCCCTTTGGGATTGCAGAACTCATCGGCGTTTCCCTCTGCGACCCAGCCTTTCCTCCGGTGGCAATATCCTAAAGGCATCGAATTCCACAACCAGG
>JBDTOW010000080.1:0-9439 GCA_039933075.1 Verrucomicrobiota bacterium
TTTTCTTCGAGTTGCTTGACGAGCGTCTGGTAAGACTCCAGCATTTCTTGTTTGGTGTTTTTCTCCGTGAGCTTCTTTGGTGGCGTGGGCTTTTCTGGCATGGCAAATCCTTTTCCTCCCGTTATTTCTGCAGCAAGTTGCTGACGAGTGACTTTTCTTCCTTCAACTCGTTCACCGTGGCGTCGATTTTGCCCTGGCTGAATGCGTTGACCGGAACGTCCGGCACGATTTCCAGTTTCTGACCGTCGCTCCGAACCGGGAACGAGCAGATCAAGCCTTCCTCAATCCCGTAGCTGCCATCGGAGCAGACACAAACGCTGTGCCAGTCGGTGGCCGGCGTCGGCTCGCGAATCGAGCGGACGCTATCGACGACCGCGTTGGCCGCGCTGGCGGCGCTCGATGCGCCGCGAGATTTGATAATCGCCGCGCCGCGCTGCTGCACGGTCGTGATGAACTCGCCTTTAAGCCAGGGTTCATCGGTAATCAATTGCGCCGCGGGGCCGCCGTTGATTTTCGCGTTGAAGAAATCGGGAAACTGGGTCGACGAATGGTTCCCCCAAATGGCAACGTTCGTAACCGCGGTAATCTCGACCGCGGCCTTTTTGGCGAGTTGCGATTTTGCACGATTTTCGTCGAGCCGGGTCATGGCGAAAAAGCGGTCGCGGGAGATGTCCGGCGCGTTGTTCATCGCGATGAGACAATTCGTGTTGCACGGGTTTCCCACAACGTGAATGCGAACGTCGGCGGCCGCGTGCTTCTGAATAGCCTGGCCCTGACCGACAAAGATTTTGCCATTGATGCCCAGGAGATCCTTTCGCTCCATTCCCGCTTTGCGTGGCACGCTGCCCACGAGCAGCGCCCAGTTCACATTGCGGAAGCCCTCGTCCAGGTTCGCGGTCGGCACAACGCCTTTGAGCAGCGGAAACGCGCAATCTTCGAGTTCCATTACGACGCCACTTAATGCGGGCAAAGCCGGTTCGATTTCGATGAGGTGCAAAATGACCGGCTGACTCGGGCCGAACATCGAGCCTGAGGCGATGCGGAACAGAAGCGAGTAACCGATCTGGCCGGCTGCTCCGGTGACCGCGACACGAATTGGCGTAGTAATCATAGTCTCTATTTCGAAAACCTGGCGAGTATAGGAAACGGGTTTCCGACGAAGCAAACTGAAAATGCCGGAATTCCCATGCCGAAAGAATGTCGAACAGGCGCATGCCTGAAATCCCTATGGTTTGTTAACGGGCTCTTGAATTCTGCGTGCGAGCAACTGATAGGTCTAAATTCCTTGTTCGTTCAACTTCTTTCTGCTTTTTCCCTTTGCGCTGAGTCGATTTTTGCTAACGTCCAGCCGATGGACCTGGATCGCATCGTAAACGGATTGATTGGGTATCTTTGCCTGATCATTCTTCTGACATTTCATGAGTTTGCGCATGCGTGGGTCGCCTGGAAGTGCGGGGACGACACGGCTCGCTTGCAAGGCCGCGTTTCCCTGAATCCCATTGTGCATATGGAACTCATCGGGACGGTGGTGCTTCCGTTGATCATCATCCTTTTCGGGGCGCCGCTCATTGGCTGGGGGAAGCCGGTGCCGGTGAACATTAACAACTTGTACCACCGACGCCGCGACGATACTCTCGTCGCGATGGCAGGACCGATGATGAATTTGCTCCTGGCGGTCGCGATCATGGCGTTGGCCAAGGTGGGACTAGTGATGCATTTGACTCCGTTGGTGGATATTTCCTCGCTGCTCGTCCAAATTAGTTTGCTGCTTTGTTTCTTCAACCTTCTACCCGTTCCGCCATTGGATGGCTCGCACGTGCTTAAAAATGCCATCCACATGAGTGACGAACTTTATTGGCGCTTCTGCCAGTATGGATTTCTCATTATTCTCGTGCTCATTCAATTTCCCCAGGTGAGCCGGCTGCTCCGGTCAGTCACCAACGCGTCCTTTAATCTAATCGCCCGGCTTTACGGCATCGGTTGATTCAATGTCCATTTCGTGTCGCATCGTCCGCGAATCCGCCTGAGGATTCAAATAATATTGTTTTCGTAGCGACACGTCCTAAGCTGCAATGAGAAATGATGAAAGCCTTTGCCGAACTCGGTTTTTCCGGTCGCCTGATCGCCGTCGAAGGCCTGGATGGATCGGGGAAGTCCACGCAGATTTATCTGCTCAAGCGCTGGCTGGATCTGCAGGGCCTGAAGGTCTTCTTCAGCCCGTGGAATTCGTCTGAATTAGTCAAGAGCGCCACCAGCAAGGGCAAGAAACAGGAATTGCTGACGCCTACGACCTTCAGCTTGATTCATGCGACGGATTTTGCCGATCGCTACGAACGCCAGCTCGTGCCCTTGTTGCGGGCTGGCTACCTGGTGTTGTGCGATCGTTATATTTTTACGGCCTATGCCCGGGACACGGTCCGCGGCTGTCCGCCGGAATGGGTGCGCGGTCTTTATCGCTTCGCCGCGCTGCCGGACCTGACCTTCTTCTTCAAGGCTCAATTGGAGGTTTCGCTCCAGCGGATTTTGGACGGGCGTCCCACTCTGAAATATTTTGAAGCGGGGATGGATTTGCATTTGTCTCCGGATCCGTACGAAAGCTTCCGAATTTTTCAGGGGCGCGTCCTGGAGCAGTATCTGGCGATGAGCACCGAGTTCAAATTCCTTGGGATTGACGCAAACCAGGCGATCGAAGCGCAGCAAGCGACAGTGCGTGATCTAATCGCGTCCAAATTGGATTTGGCCGCATTCGCTGCCCACCGAAGCTGAGCGTATGCGTGACGTGAGAACAAAGCCGAAGAAAACCCCTTTGCCCCCGCTCAAACTTGGTCGTCAGCGGCGGGTGGTCGTGCCTCAACTTTCGCCAAAGCGATTTTATGGGCACGGCATCCCAGGCGTGGAAGCGCATAACCTGCGAGGAAGATTAATCGTGGTGGAAGGAGCAGACGGTTCGGGGCGCTCGACGCAAATCGCCCAACTGGTGCACTGGCTGGAAGGCAGTGGCCACGCCACGGCTCAGGTCGGCCTGAAGCGCTCGACGCTGGTGAGCGAAGAACTGGAGCTCGCCAAGCAGGGAAATATTCTGAGCCGCACCACGATGAGTTTGTTTTACGCCACGGATTTTGCCGATCAACTGGAGAATTCGATTCTACCGGCGCTGCGGGCAGGCTTCATGGTACTGGCGGATCGCTACATTTACACCTTGATGGCCCGGGACATTGTTCGCGGCATGGAAGAAGACTGGCTGAAAAATCTGTATGGCATCGCATTGGTGCCGGATGTTGTCTTTTACCTCAGCGTTTCGCCCGAACAGCTCGTGCAGCGGAACTTCGCGAAGACGGCCTCGCTGGACTATTGGGAGAGCGGAATGGATCTGGGGCTTTCGCGTGACATGTTTGACAGCTTCCTCAAGTACCAAGCTTTGATCGCAAAGCAATTCCAACGTTTGCAAGCCACCTATGGATTCACCATCGTCGACGCGAACCATCCGATCGACGAAGTGAACGCGGAGTTGCGGCACAAGATTGGGACGGTTCTCGCGGGACGAAAAGGAAACTCGATCTAACCGCCCATTCGTTTTTTAATGGGCTGCTAACGCAAGCGGCGCGCGCTCCCCGGAGATTTTTTCGACGATGACAAAGGGACCAGCCGAATAGCTAGCTCGTGATCTTATGGCGGATACCAGCACAAAACAGGACTATTTGATCGGAGTTGATTTGGGCGGCACCAAGATCCTGGCCGGGGTCTTCAACCCGCAGTTGAAATGCCTGGGACGCTCCAAAATGAGCACCAAGTCCGAGCGTGGTCCTGACCCGGTGATCAACCGGATCGCCCGGTGCGTTCAGGATGTCGTGGACGAATGCGATCTGAATCTTAAGCAGGTCAAAGGCGTCGGCATCGGCGCTCCTGGAGCGGTGGATCCGGAAAGTGGCCGGGTGATATTCGCCCCCAACCTCGGCTGGGAAGATGTCCCGCTGAAGAAAGAACTGGAAAAGCAACTCGAGTTGCCCGTGTTCGTGGAGAACGATTGCAGCATTTGCACGTTGGGGGTTTATGATATGGAGCTGGAACGAAAACCCCGGAACATGATCGGGATCTTCATCGGCACCGGGATCGGCGGTGGCCTCATTCTGGAGGGCAAGCTGTATTCCGGGTTTAACCGAACCGCTGGCGAAGTTGGCCACATGGTGTTGGAAATTACCGGTCCGAAATGTGGCTGCGGAAATCGTGGTTGCTTTGAGGCGCTGGCGAGCCGCGCCGCGATTTTCCGGAAGATTCAGACCGCCATCAAAGACGGTCAGAAGACTTTGCTCACCGAAATGCTGGGAGACGACTTGGAAAACCTGCGCAGCGGCGACCTTCGCAAGGCCATCAAACGGGGGGACAAATTTGTCGAGGGAGTTATCGAGGAGGCGGCGGAATACACCGGGATCGCGGTGGCCAACCTGATTAATATTTTTAACCCTGAAGTTGTCGTGCTTGGGGGCGGGGTGATCCAGGCGCTGGAAGATGAAATGATGGCGATCATCGTTGAAACCGCCAAGGACTACTCGATGCCCGGCACGACCAAAGGTATCGAGATTATTGCCTCCAAGCTGGGCGATGACGCCGGCATTTTTGGCGCCGCAGTGCTCGCGAGAATGAAAACCAAATGACCCGGTTGCCCCAGACTTGAATGCTTCGTTTTTCAACGGTCTGCCAACCGGAAAAATTAAACTTGCGTCGCATGCAGAAGGTTTGTCGAGCAGTCATCGATGTTGGCACCAACTCAGTCAAGTTGCTCGTGGCCGAAGTTGCCGGTCAAATCGTCACTCCCTTGTTGGAGCAAAGCGAACAGACTCGATTGGGCCGCGGTTTTTACCAAACGCACCGGTTGCAGCCCGACGCGATTATCCAAACGGCGCGCGCGGTTGCCGGTTTTGCGGAGGTGGCGGCGAAGTTCAAACCGGCGTCGATACGGGTGATTGCAACCAGCGCTGCGCGGGATGCTATCAACCAGGCGGAGTTGCTCGACGTAATCTTCCAGGCTGTCCGCCTGCCGGTGGAAGTCATTACGGGCGAGGAAGAGGCAAACTGGGTTTATCGCGGGGTTACCAGTAATGCGGTGTTGGCCGAGCGGCCGCTCCTGATTCTTGACATTGGCGGCGGCAGCACGGAATTCATTCTCGGCGAAGGCACGACCCAATTTTACCGGCGCAGTTTCCCGTTAGGAACGGTTCGGTTTCTGGAACAACTTAAAGTGTCAGACCCGCCCAGCGCGAGTGAATTGTCTTGCTGCATCAATTCGACGGAAGAATTCCTGGTCCGCGAAGTTGAACCGGGTTTGTCAGCGGCGCTCGTACCATTCGCGACGCGGCCCGTCCGGCTGATTGGTGCCGGAGGCACGACCACGATCATGGCGCGGATCCTGGCCAGGGCGGCCACCTTCGACCGCGAACGGCTCGAAGGCGCGGTGATGAGCTGTCATGAAGTCGGCGAGTTACTCGAGCGATTATGGAGTTTGTCGCTGGCGGAGAGGCGAAGGATCATTGGCCTGCCGCCCAATCGCGCCGACGTGATTTTGACGGGTGTTGTGATTTGCCACGCTTTGATGACAAAGTTCGGTTTTCCAGAGTTGACCGTCAGCACCCGCGGGCTGCGCTACGCCGCCGTGATGGCGGAATGGGCTTCCGATCTGGCGGCCGCAGCTCGCTAGGTGAATTAGAATCGTTGGCTGTTCTATTTCGACTCGCGGGCAGAACCGATTCTGCTCCGCCGCAAGGCCGCAAGGCCGCGAGAGCGGAAAATCTTTTTTGCTTTGCGAAACTGATGTATCGGTTGTAGATTGGGAAAATTAGCACAATAAACCGAGGAGACTGTGCACACGGGCTGGACAAACTGACTGCCGTTATGAACAAAATACCCCTGATTAATGCGCTGCGGAACGTGGCGCGGAAGCTCGAGACATCCAGTGCCGATTACGATTGGTATTCCGTTGCCAGTTGCAACTGCGGCCTGGTGGCCCAGGAACTTCTCAAGGTGGATGGCATCGCCCTCAACGACCTCATTCGAAGAGATAACTCGGTCAACGGCTGGTTTGATAACCTGGCGCACGGCTGGTCGACAATGGCCCGAGCCGAATTCTGTCAGACCGGATTGCCTTTGAGCGAAATTTTCCGGCGGCTCCATGGCTGTGGACTCAGCGCGAAGGATATTTGTGAACTCGAATATTTGAACAACAAACGAATCCTGGGCCGGATGGGATGGACTTTCGATGAAGGCGATGGGACTGAGAAGTGCAACGAAATTAGATTTCTCACCAATTACCTTCGCACCTGGGCGGATCTTCTTAGCGACGAGGAAGCCGAAGCGTTTGAGCTTAGAGGCGCCACCAAGCCTCATGCTCAACCAGCGGCCAAGTCTGTTGACAAAGTCGAGAGGCTGCCGGTTTGAGGGAGGAAGGCGTCGCTGAGGGGCTGATTGGCAGGTAGGTTTGACGCCAGATCAGGCCGTCAGCGTAGAGGCAAACGTCCTGCCTTGACTGCCGAGCTGGTCGAGTCACCGAATCCGCCGGCCGCAACTGATGCAAAAGAGGTTGTCCGGCCCGTTGCGCGTGCCGCAATGGATGCAGAACGCGGTGGCCGGCGCGTTCGCCAGGCCCGGCTTTTGCCTTTCGGGGGGGATGGGCGGGATCGGACTCTTGGAGGATTCTCCAGTCGCCTCCCAATGCCGGTAGTCGTGCTCGGGCGGTGGCGCCAACACGGTGGGTTTGGAACGGTGCGTCGTCTCCCGGTGTATCTTCGCCCGGGTCTGGACGTAAAGCTTCGAGTCGATCCTATCCATGAACAGCAGGTCGAGCCACTGCTTCAGCATGGCCTCGATCGGCGTCAACGCGTCGGGCTCTTTCTCGATGATCAATAGGGCTTCGGTGAATTCCGTGAGCGGCAGTTCACCGCGGCTGCGGAGGTCGACAAGCTTGAACCGCTTCGCGCGCATCTCCTCAACCCGGCGGCGCGCCGATTCGCTTCGCTCCGTTTCGCGCGCCTTCAGACGCTCGGCGTCCACGGCAAGAATGATGTCCTTGGACATGCTTTCGCAGATCAACGTCGGATCCTGAGGTTCCTTGCCGAGCAGGCGGGCGCTGCGCGGCACTTCCTTTTGCAGATACGCCACCACTTCCTGGATGGAGACGTAGCCATCGCCGTCGTAGTCCGCTTTGCCGCGCAACGCCTCGATCAGATGGTGAGTGAAGATGCCGTGCTGGAGTTTAGGATCTTCCCAGGAACGTTGTTCGGGTTTCGCGGCGGCAACAATTACCCGGCCTTCGCCCTCGGCAAGGCGATCGAACCGCGGCGACCCGGCGATCCCGACGTCGCGGCCGCCGGGCTTGGCCACGCCCGTCGAGTGACAGGCGTCGAGAAAAATGACCATGCGCTTGACGTGGAGCGTCTGGAGTAGCTCGTCGAATTCCGTGTGGGAGATTGCCGTCGAGGCGAGGTCCTCGCAGTCGGCGTCCCAGGGCAGAAAATAATAACTCTGCTTGCCGGCTTCCTGAGATCTCTTGTCCTGCTCCTGGGCGCCGTGGCCGGCGAAGAAAATAAGCGCGGTCGCATTCGGCGTGAGGCGTCCGTAGAGCCAGGTGTTAATCGCCTTCCGAATTTTGTGGTGGGTGGCGTTCGCGTCCAGGAGCAGGTTCACATTTTCGGATTTGAACCCCGCGCGCTGAGGATCGATTAGCAACTCGTAGAAGGCGCGCGCGTCAGCATGAGTGTATTCCAGCTTCGAAATACGCTCGTCCTGGTACTGGCCAATCCCGACGATGAGGGCGAAAGAGTTTTCAGCGTTGGCAATCGCGTCAGCGGATGAACTCATGATTTTGGCGATAAAGGTTGCGAAACCAGTTTTGACCAGGCCGCGCCGCCGCAGGCGCGTCACGCTCCAAGAACGAAGCCGGCCAAAAAGAGGCTCCATCCCAAGGCGGCGGCCAGCGCGAGCAGGCTGAACAAAGATAATGAATTTGAGTTGCCGAGGCAAGCAATGGCGGCTAATCCGGCCAGCGCCGGCCAGGTTAAATCGGTGGCGCGCGAAAGCGACGGCATCCGATCGGTGGGCTCGGCCGGTTCCAAAGGTTGCGTTAACGGCGCCAGCAGGAACGGCAAACCAAGACCAGTTCCCAAGCCCAGCAGCGCGCGCCACCAACCGGGTGAATCCCAGACGCGAAGTGCATTGCCCAATCCATCAACCATGAGCGGCAACATGAGGGCGGAGAGAAACCAGGCCAACCGCACCGAAGGAAACCGCGAGCGCAATCGGCGAGCCGCCAGCAAATGAATCCAGGAACAGAAAAGCCCTAAATGCAGCCCCGCGCAACGCCAACAAACCGGAAAGACTTCGGCGCCGCAGTGTGGTGAGCGTTCGGGGAGCTGGTGGCACATCCAGCCAGCCCAGTCGAGCAACAGCCAAAACTCCGCTTTCAGCGCATCCATAAAGCCATCGGCTTATTCCCGGAGGACCTCGGGTTCACCGTATCAAAAACCGCGGGATTGGCCCATGGAGTAAATTAGCGCACAGACGCACCATAACGCAATCGATCCGAGAGCAACAAACAACCAAAGCCGCCCCACGGCTTTTTTCGCCGGGTTGGGATCATTCATGTACATCGCTCCCATGATAATTCCGAGAAGTGGCACGAAGAATGAACCAATCGCGATACCAATTTTCATTTCCTGGCTGACCCCCGGCGCCGAGACAGGGTCGACCGCCGCTACGAGAGTCAGCGCAATGCCGCACTTGCCGCAGAATCGGGCTTCAGTGGGATTGTCAAAACCACATTTACTGCAGAGCATAGGGTTCCTTTGGTTCGTTGACCGTCGTTAAACCACTGTAAACTCGCACGCGGCTTCGGCCCAGTCCGCGGCGGACACCGCCTCAACTTTCTTCTGAATGACGCGGATGTCCCGCGCGCCCGAGGCCGCTTCAACCGTGCGAAACACCGAGCCGTCCGGTGCGAAATTGGACTCGAGCAACTCAACCTTTTTCAACGTCGCCACAGCCTTGATTCGTTCCACGCCGGGCGGCCCTTGAAGTTCGTAATCGAAGCCGTAGTCCTCGCTGGGGATTTGGTAGTCGCGGCCGCCCTGGACGAAATTGTCCCGGTGCAGCCCGTTGGGGAACAAGACCGTGAGCTTGCCGCTGGTGCCGACGTTGAGCAAGGTAAGGTAACAATCCCGGCTCGCGCGGAAGCTCACGACGATCTTTTGGCCGATGCGATAGCCTGGCTTCCCACGCTTCTCCGAAACCGCGACGTCCCGGGCACCCTGCGGCGTCACTGGCGAGGTCGATACCTCCACGCTGAAATCACTGAGTGCATTGCTGATGCGTTTCATTTTTTCCTCCATTAAGCGGTTCAGGGCGGCGGGCTCGTTCCGCTGCAATTTGCCTTGCTGTTCGACAAACAGATAGC
>JBDTOW010000081.1:0-9421 GCA_039933075.1 Verrucomicrobiota bacterium
ACTCCGGGCAGGGATGCCCGGAGAACCGGCAGCCAAGATGGCTGCCCTACCATGTGCGCTCGAAACGCTGCGTAGAAACGGCGTCTTGTCCGTGCCACCCCACGGGCTGCGTACCTTATTATTAGTAGTCCCCAGCCCGCCAAAACTCAGGTTTACCGTCCAAGTATCGCGCATATCGATATGCTTGAGCGGCTGTCCAGCCTTGTCAAAAAGGAAAAGCTTGACTCATTTCCTCCATGTTTTGATTTTCAAGGAAAACACTCATGACAACCACCGGCTCAACATCCGATGACCGTTCCCAACTCTTAAAGCGGCTTTTTCCCAATCGCGTTCCGGTTCTCTGGTGCCCGCTGCTGACGCATTATAGCAGCGATGGAGCGATCGACAGCGCGCGAATGGCCGCCCATCTCGAACATCTCTCTTCGTACGTCAAAGGCTTTCTGATTCCCGGCTCCACCGGCGATGGCTGGGAGATGAACGACGCCGAGATTCGGCAGTTACTGGCAATCGCGATAGAAGAATGCAAAAGGCTGGATTTGAACCTGCTGATCGGCGTTCTCAAAACCGACGCTCGCGAAGTGCTGAAGACAATGGCGCAGACGGTCGATTGGCTCGGGTCGCGAGCCAATGGCCGGAGTGTCGAGGACAGCCTGGCCGAGGCGAAAGTCTGCGGTTTTACGGTTTGCGCTCCACGCGGTAAGGAATTGTCGCAGGAAGAAATCGAGAGCGCGCTCGTGTCCGTGCTCGAGACAGGATTTCCCATCGCGGTGTACCAACTGCCGCAAATCACCCAAAACGAAATCGGCGCCGAACTGGCTTCAAGGCTGGCGCATCGGTTTGCCAATTTTATTCTGTTCAAGGACACCAGCGGCGCTGATCGCGTCGTGCTTTCCGGTCTAAGTCTGGCGGGAGTTTTCACCGTGCGCGGGGCGGAGGGCGATTATGCCCGGTGGTTGAATACCGCGGGCGGCTCTTACCAAGGTTTTCTGTTGAGCACGGCCAACTGCTTCGCGCGCGAACTCCATCAAATCATCGGTGACATTTCCGAAAAAAGGATGGATGGAGCGCGACAAATGGCGGCGCGTCTGACCTCAGTCGTGGCCGAGGTGTTTCAGCTCGTCAACAGCGTTCCCGAGGGCAATCCTTTCGCTAACGGAAATAAGGCGATTGACCATTTCTTTGCGCACGGCCCGCGGGCTGCCGAAATATCTCCGCCTCGATTGCACGCGGGAAGCCGCCTGCCGCTCGAAGTGATTCGCGCGACTGGTGAGGCTCTCTCGCGGCACGGGCTAATGCCAATAAAGGGGTACCTCGAATAACGCATTACTTGGATTGCTTCACATGCAAAGTGGACGTTACTTCGCGCACGCCGTCGGTTTCCATCGCGAGGCGCATGGCTTTGGCAATATATTCGTATTCTGAGACGGTGCCCGATAACGTCACGACTCCATCTGTGGTGTCCACCGAAATGGTCAATACCGAGAGATCCGGATCGAGCGCCAGCTTGGCTTTGATAGCCGCGGTCGTCCGCGCGTTTGCTGTGGCGTCGACAACTTTAGCGCCGACCTCCTGCGCTTTTTTGCGGACCACTTTTCCCGTGCGAGTCAGCTCTTCCTTGATGTCCTCGGATCGCCAGTTCAGCTCCCCAACCTTTTCCGAGATGGCGTCCTTCATATGCTCCGCGCCGGACGCAACCTTCTCCTGCGCCCGCTGAACGCTCTCGCTCTTCTGGCCTTCGGTGAAGTACCAGAAGCCACCCGCCCCGATGATCAATCCGAATAGAAATGAGATAAATGAGTTTTTCATACAGTTAAGTTAACCGGAAGGCGATGCAGACGCAATCAACGAGCGCTCTTCAATTCCGACTGATTTCGAGGCAGTTTTTTGCTTTGGCCGTGACATTACCTTGGACTGCGGGAACACGTTCCCTTTGGCTGCACGGTGGAAAAGACGAGGATGTCAGTCCGTTTCGAAAGTCTTCATTAATGTTTTTTTGAGCCGTCCGCTCCGACTCAATCACCAAAAAACGGAAACAGCCTCTTCAACTCGGCTGTGTCCGGTCGCCGGCCATATTCACAAATCTCAAACGCCTCCGCGTATTGAACTTTGTCCGCCCGGTCATTTCCGTAGAACTCAGCGAGTTTCGCGCGAAACTTTTTTGCGACGCTCTTGCTCCGGTTCGCGAACCCGTCGCGCACTTCTTTGCGACGGCCCTGTAGTGCAGCAGGCTCGCTGGGGCGCAGGTTGGCCGAACCGTTGGCGCCGCCCTCCAGGAACTGGGATTCCATAATCCCGAGTGCCTCGAGTTTTTTTTCGATCACTGAGTCGATCGAGACGACGATATCAGGCTGAAACGGGTTCGGCTTTTGAAAGCTGTCGGGATAATACAAAAACAATGGATTGGACTTGAGATATGGCACATCGGGGCAGAAGAAAGGAACGGTCACCATGTACGCCGCGTCCTGCACAAGAACGCCGGTGTAGCGATGGTCGGGATGATAGTCGTTCGGTCGCGGACCCATGACGATGTCCGCTCTCCATTCGCGAATCAGCCGGGTTAGCGTGCGGCGATTCTCGACGGTCGGCAACAGCTCGCCGTCATGAATGTCCAGCACCTCGGTGATGACTCCCAGCCGTTTGTCGGCGGCCTCGACTTCGACTTTGCGCCGCACGGCCAACGGCCCGCCCGCGTCGCGCCAATGGCCGATGTCGCCATTTGTGACCGAGACCAGTTTCACATGATGCCCTTTGGCCGCCCACATCGCGCCGACGCCACCCGCCTGAAGCTCGCAGTCGTCCGGATGGGCGCCGAAGCAAATGATGCGGAGTTTGCCGTCGTCTGGGGGCGCGCCGGCGGATTGGGCGGGAATAGTTGCGGCGAGCAGGAGGCTCAGCGTTTCGACACACGCGATAGCGGCACCGAACAGTTGAGAGAATCGAGGTTGATTCATAAGTTTGTTGTGTTTCAAGGGTTCAAAGCAAACAGGCGCATTTTTGAGAGATGTACATTTGTGCGTTCGCGGAGAATACTGCTTTCTGCTTTGAACTTTCAAAATCAATCTGAGAACAATTTTAAGCAGATAAAACGGCGCGTTGGGCATTTCTTCGGCACACAAGTAAGGCCGAGGGGAGCGCGTCTTTCAGCCTCAGCGGAGCGGCATATTTATAGGAAGGCAGCAACCAAGGGACAGCTCCTTAGGTAGCGACATCGAATTGAATATGTCGCCCCGATGGGGCTTTTGGCCTTTGCGTTGGGTGCTATAAAGATGCCGCTCCCACGGAGCTGCGGAAGCTGGGCGCCCTCGCTCCGCAAGAATTTTTATGAGCTAATGACAATCACGTGAGGCCGGCATCCCCACCATCAATCTCGTTGTGCTAGCAGGGCGGTAGTGTCTCAATCTTAATTCATAATCGTAATCAGCCAGGAAGGGATTATGACTCAGCCGGAACAATGCAGTGAAACCGCGAATCGACGCTAATGAACGCTAATCAGAACGAGTCTTGGTCGGTCTTAACGGCTGTCTCGGTTGGTTCACTCAACGGTGAACAGGATCTCAGCCCAAGGACTCGTCGGAAACACCTGTTATTAGCGTCGATTAGCGTTCATTAGCGGTTTTCCACTGAATTGATACGGCTCAGAGCAAGATAAAGATTAAGGCAATGTCGGCCGGGTGGAAGGCTTGACGGGATCGGAAGTGAAACCTACGCTGGCTAAATGAATTTTCCGCCCGCGGATGACGTCTCAATACCGATTATCTTCGACTCAAAAAAATCGCCGTGAGATCTTTTGTTTTCTTCAGCCTGGTCGTTGCTGTTTTGCTCGCCAGCGCTAACATTCGCGGCGAGTCAAAGACTGCCTCGCTTCCGAACACCATTCAGTTCAATCGAGATATTCGAGCGATTCTCTCGGATAACTGTTTCCAGTGCCACGGACCGGACAAGGACAAGCGCAAAGCCAAATTGCGGCTTGATACTCGAGACGGGCTTCTCGGAGTGATCGACGGCCGGCATACCGTGCTCCCGGGGAAACCTGACCAGAGTGAGTTATATCGCCGGATCACTGCAACCGACCCGGACGAGCGGATGCCCCACGCGAAATCCGGCAAGACGCTTTCCAAGTCGCAGATTGAGTTGATCAAGCGCTGGATCGAGCAAGGGGCGCCGTGGCAGGGGCACTGGGCCTATATCGCGCCTGTTCGGCCGTCGCTTCCACAGGTTAAGAAGCAGCCCTGGCCGAAAAACCCGATTGATGATTTCATCCTCGCGCGATTGGAGAAGGAAGGTCTGCGTCCGTCATCGGAAGCGGATAGGCGAACCCTGATCCGGCGTCTGAGTTTTGACCTCACCGGTCTTCCGCCCACGCTGGCGGCGGTTAACGGCTTTGTTGCCGACCGCGACCCGCAAGCCTACGAGCGCCTCGTCGATCGCCTGCTGGCATCGCCACATCATGGCGAGCGAATGGCGATGTATTGGTTGGACCTGGTGCGATACGCTGACACAGACGGTTTTCATAGCGATAATTACCGCAGCGTTTATCCGTATCGCGATTATGTGATCAACGCTTTCAATGACAACCTGCCGTTCGATCGCTTCACCGTCGAACAGATCGCCGGTGATCTTCTCCCGAACCCGCCGCGAGCAGCAACGCCGCAAAAGATCGCGTCAACTTACAACCGGCTAAATCGGACTACCGAGGAAGGCGGGTCTCAACCAAAGGAATACCTGGCGAAGTATTCCGCGGATCGCGTTCGGACAACTTCAACCGCCTGGCTAGGCGCGACCATGGGTTGCGCCGAGTGCCACGATCACAAGTTTGATCCCATCACTTCGAAAGATTTTTACAGTTTCGCGGCGTTCTTTGCCGACATCAAGGAGCAAGGTGTCGCCAAGCCGGAGCCGGTCCTCCTGCCAAACGAACAACAGGCGATCGAGCTGAAGCCATTCGATGATCAGGTTTCAAAATGGGAGAAACAATATGAGGCAGCGACGAACCAGTTTGTGGCGGTGCAGGCGAGCTGGGAACAAAAGCTCGTGGCCGATCTGGATGCGGGTCTGCTCGCCTGGATACCGGTGAAACCAGAGAATGTCGTCTCAGAAAAAAACGCCACTCTGACAATCCAGGAAGATCTCTCTGTCCTTGCGACCGGCGAGAATCCTACCAACGATAATTATTCAGTCCTGCTGGAAACGGACCGAACCCACATCACGGCGATCCGACTGGAGGCCCTGACCGATCCGACCCTCGACAAGCAGAGCCTTTCGCGGGGCGGCGGAAACTTTGTGTTGACCGGATTTGAAATCGAGGTGGGCACCGGGGGCGATGCAGCCAAAAAGCCGGTGAAAATCGCATCGGCCATTGCCGATTATTCACAGAAAGATTTTCCGATCAGCGCGGCGATCGATGACAAGCTGGATACGGGTTGGGCCGTTGACGGCGAGACGAAGGTGGA
This sequence comes from Verrucomicrobiota bacterium, assembly GCA_039933075.1. Taxonomy (GTDB): domain Bacteria; phylum Verrucomicrobiota; class Verrucomicrobiia; order Limisphaerales; family JACPZS01; genus JBDTOW01. The sequence continues at coordinate 5,451 of JBDTOW010000081.1, forward strand.
GAATCGGAAGGCTGCTTTTGTTTTCACGCAGCCGATTCCCGGTGGTCCCGGGACAACGTTGACGATTCGGATGAGGCACGAGTCCAAGCAACCGCGCCACAACATCGGCCGGTTCCGTCTGGCGCTCAGTTCGGTCAATAAGCCGAAACTCACCAAGGACGGATTGTCAGCGGAGATCGTTGAGATCTTGCGCACCCTCAAGGGCGAGCGAAGCAAGAACCAGGAAGAAACGTTGCTCAAGCACTACCTGGAAAGCGCCTACGAACTGGATCCGATTCGCGACGAGATGATCGCCGCGAAGAAAAAGCGGGATGAATTCACCAAGGACATGCCCGCGACGCTGGCGACGGTTTCAATCGAGCCGAGAGTGATGCGGATTCTGGCGCGGGGAAACTGGATGAGCGATTCCGGTGAAATCGTCACGCCGTCCGTGCCGGAGTTTTTGCCGCATCCCGCGAGCGACGAGAAACGCGCAACGCGGCTCGATCTGGCTCGCTGGCTGATCTCGCGCGACAATCCATTGACGGCGCGAGTATTCGTCAATCGCCTTTGGAAACTTTATTTTGGCGCCGGCCTCGCCAAAACCCTGGATGATTTCGGATCGCGCGGCGAGTGGCCAAAACATCCCGAGCTATTGGACTGGCTGGCGGTGGAGTTCATGGACAGCGGATGGGACATGCGGCACATGGTCAAGCTCATGGTGATGTCCAGCACCTATCGTCAATCGGCTGCGGTGGATGACCGAGCTCGCGAGCGCGATCCCGCCAACCGGCTGTTTGGCCGGCAAACCGGGTTTCGTCTGGACGCGGAAATGGTTCGCGACAATGCGCTCGCGGTTAGCGGAATGTTAGCAGAAAAGATCGGCGGTCCGAGCGTCAAGCCGTATCAACCTGCCGGGTACTGGGACCATTTGAATTTTCCCAAGCGGACTTGGCAGAACGATCACGGTGAGGCGGGTTACCGCCGCGGACTATACACGTTTTGGTGTCGCACTTTTCTACAACCAAGCTTGCTGGCGTTCGACGCTCCCGGTCGCGAGGAATGCACCGCCGAACGGGTCAATTCCAATACACCGCTCCAGGCGCTGGTTTTGCTCAACGATCCCACGTACGTCGAGGCTGCGCGCGTTTTCGCTGAACAGATTGTTCGGCAGGGCGGAAAGAGCGCGACCGATCGGATGAATTGGACATTTGCCCGTGTGCTCGCGCGCAAACCCAAGCCAAAAGAGTTGCTCATTTTGAATGAATTATATCGGCAGGAGTTGGTTCGTTATACTGCTGACAAGACTTCCGCAGACCAGGTAATCAGGGTGGGCGAGTGGCCAGTGCCCCGGGACCTGGATGTTTCCGAAGTGGCAGCGTGGACCTCCGTGTCACGGGTGGTCCTGAATTTACACGAGACGATTACGCGATACTGACATTTCTATGAACTCGTTTGAATTCTGGCGACTCCAGCAGACGCGGCGCTCCTTTTTAGGCCGCGCGGCGACGGGGATTGGATCAGTAGCTTTGGCGTCCCTGCTCAATCCGAAAGTGATGGCGGCCGCCAAATCACACGCGAAGCGCGGTGGGAAATGGCAAGGAGTTGTAAGCCCGCATCATCTTGCGCCCAAGGCAAAGCGAGTTATCTACCTCACGATGGCGGGCGGCCCGTCGCATCTGGAGACGCTGGACTACAAGCCGAAGCTGGCCGAGTTGCACGGAAAGCCGATGCCCGAATCGTTGACTAAAGGACAACAGATTGCGCAGCTTCAAGATCACAAATTGAATTGTTTCGGACCACAGTTTTCCTTCGAGCGGTTCGGTAAATCGGGCCAGCAGATCAGTAGCGTGCTTCCAAACATCGGCGGGCTTGCGGATGACATTTGCATCATTCGCTCGATGCACACCGAACAGATTAACCACGATCCCGCCCAGGCGTTCATGAACACCGGAACGGCCATCTCCGGCCGTCCAAGCATGGGGTCGTGGGTGCTTTATGGGCTCGGCAGCGAGTGCGACAATCTGCCTGGCTTCGTGGTGTTGATTTCCTCTGGAGGTGGCCAGGATCAACCAGTGGCTGCCCGGCAGTGGCATAGTGGATTTCTCCCCAGCCGCTTTCAGGGCGTCCAGTTTCATTCGAAGGGCGACGCAGTGCTTTATGTCAATCGGCCGAATGGTGTGAAGGCCGGCAGCCAACAGTCGGTGATTGACTCCATTAATTCCCTGAACGGCATCTTCCAGGATTCGGTGGCCGACCCGGAGATCGCCACGCGCATCAGCCAATACGAAATGGCCTTTCGCATGCAAGCCAGCGTGCCCGGTCTGCTGGACGTCTCCGACGAACCGCAGAGCGTCCTCGAAATGTACGGCACGAAGGGAGGCGATGGTTCATTCGCAGCCAACTGTTTGCTGGCGCGCCGCCTCGCAGAGCGGGGCGTCCGATTCATTCAGCTTTATCATCGGGGCTGGGACCATCATGGTGGGGTGAAGAACGGCGTGAAAACCACCGCGGGCCTGGTGGACAAAGCAACGGCGGCGCTGGTGACGGATCTGAAGAGTCGCGGCATGCTCGACGATACACTAATCATCTGGGGGGGCGAATTCGGGCGCACGCCCATGGCGCAGGGTGACGGACGGGATCATCATATCAAAGGGTTCTCGCTCTGGATGGCGGGTGCCGGGATAAAAGGTGGCACAAGTTACGGCGCCACGGATGAACTCGGTTACAACGCCGTTGAAAACCCGGTTCACGTCCACGATTTTCACGCGACGATCCTTCATCTGCTCGGCATTGAGCACGAGAAATTGACCTACCGCTATCAAGGCCGCGACTTTCGTCTGACCGACGTGTCGGGCGAAGTGGTGAAGGCGGTCCTGGCTTAGCCGGGCGACCTTGCGCGTCGGCAATCAGGACTACTTCGTTACCGTGCCGAGTTCAACCAGTTTGATGCTAACTTTTTGAGTAATGTCGGAACTAACGGATTGGGCCGGTTGAATGCCACCGGGTTGGCCTGGCATGTCGATTTTCATTGACATCGTTTGATCGCTTGCGCTCTCGACCAAAGTCCCTAATTCCGGGTCGAACCAATTCCTGCCGGTAGTCTTGCCTTTGTCGATCGTCATTTTGCCCATCGGGCCGGTTTGTTGACCGGGCAAGGTCTTGAGCGATCCCGAGCTTTCAATCACGGCGCACCTGCGTTTGTCATGCTCTTCCCAGCCCTTCAAAGTGCTGTTCAACTCGAGCAGCAATTTGCCCATGGGTCCCGCCGGAACTTCAACTTTCGACGGCCATTTGTCGCCGACCGCAACCGGTTTTGTGGGGAGCCACTTGGTATAATCGGCAATTTGCTTCACGTAGTCTTCGTTATAGATCTGGGAGAGCATACCCTTCGATTCGGGAGGGGAGTTGCCGGTCACCTTCTCCATCCATTCGTCGAAACCTTGCACGCTCTCTACTTTACCGTCGGAATCAAGAATGAGGGTGAGCCGGGAACCCATCATCTTCCGGAACGGCGCCGCGAAAGGATTCTGCTTGTCGTTCGATGGGTCGCCTTTGGAATCGAAACTCATCAACGTCTGCTCGCCCATTTTGACCTCCAGCTCCTGCGAGAGGAATTCCAGTTCCAGTTGGCGGCCGCCACCATTCGTTTCTGTCAAGACGGACAGCGCGTAAGTCTGGGCCATGGTTACGGCCTGCTGCATCGGCTTGGGCATTTGTGGCATTTTGGTCAGCACGGTTTGGTCGATGTCGATTCGGTAAACATAGCGGTTCCCCACCGGCCATTTGACCTTTAGTTCCACCGCTGGCCCGGATTTGCCCGGAGCGCTCTTTTCCGCGCGGGGGCTCGCGACACCGTTGTCGGCTTGCTCTGATTTTTTGCAGCCGCAAGAGAAGCTGGCCACCGCCAGAGACAAAATAAACAGAAAAACATCTTTTCGCATAAGGAGGAAGGGAGTTGGTAATTGAAGTTTGCTTTATTTTGACGATTT
>JBDTOW010000082.1:0-9412 GCA_039933075.1 Verrucomicrobiota bacterium
CCAGCGTCCCGCCGACGCAAGGTCTGAGCAAAGGGGATCTGCTTAGCGTGCTGCCAGCGTCCCGCTGACAGAGGCCTATGATGTTGCGGTTAATCTCGCAGCGAATCGGTGGGGGAAATGATCAACACGCGCGGTTTCTGCCGGCGGGACGCCGGCAGCACGCCAAGCAGACGCAGCAAACGGACGCGTCCGGAGTGATCGCGTAGCTATTGCGGTCCGACTTTTACTTCGTTTTCTTCTTCGCGTCCCTGCGGCCCTGTTGTTCAATCTGCGGCGATGAAACTTAGCAACGGCATTCACCTCGCTTACTGCACGAATATTCACCGTGGTGAAACCTGGGCGGAAACTTTCGACGCGCTCAAAAACTATGCGCTCGCGGTCCGGGACAAAGTTTGCTCGCAACAACCTTATGCGATTGGTCTGCGGCTGAGCGACCTTGCCGCTCGAGAATTGAGCGACCCGGAAACGTTGTTGGAATTCCAACGATGGCTCGAACAAACCGGATGCTATATTTTCACGATTAACGGATTTCCGTACGGCCGATTTCACGGGGCTCGAGTGAAGGAGCAGGTTTACCTGCCGGACTGGACGGCGAACGAACGTGTAGCTTACACGAATCGGTTGTTTGATCTGCTGGCGCAGCTTGTCCCGGCCGGCATTGAAGGAAGTGTGAGCACGGTTCCATGTTCGTACAAAGAATTCATAAGTAGTGAGGCGCAGATTCGGGAAATGCGGTTGAATCTGTGGCGTTGCGTCGACCATATCGCGAAGCTCAGCGAACGAACCGGGAAGAAGCTACATCTCGGTCTGGAACCCGAGCCGCTCTGCTATCTCGAGACCAGCGCCGAAACGACGAAGTTTTTCGAGCAGCTCCGCGCGGACCGGCCCAAGGACCCACGATTGGCAGAGCATCTCGGCGTCAATTACGACACTTGCCATCTCGCCGTGGAGTATGAAGAACCGCTCGACGTGGTCAGGCGCTTTCAACAACACGGCATTCGGATTAGCAAGATTCATCTTAGCTCGGCGCTGAAGGTGCGTCCCACCACGGAGGTTCGTGCCGCTTTGAAAGCTTTCGCGGATGACATCTATTTTCACCAGGTCATCGCCCGTGGGCCGGATGGCACAATCACTCGCTACCGAGACCTCGATATCGCCCTGGCTCAACCGTCTATCGCGGATCTGCAACCAGGCGCCGAATGGCGGATTCACTTTCACATTCCGCTCCACAGCCGGGCGACGGCGCTTTTCAACAACACCACCGATCACATCATCGGCCTTCTGGACCTCCTCAAGTCCACTCCCAGGCTTTGCTCACATTTCGAAATGGAGACCTACACCTGGGAAGTCATGCCGTCGGAAATGAAGAATCGTAACGTCGTCGATCAATTAGTGTCGGAATACGAGTGGACTTTGCAACATCTGGCCGCGCGCGGATTTGCCAGGGTGAACTGAGCGTTTAAAGATCCGAATCACGCCACGGATCGCCTTGAGTTGCTTTTTCCGGGCTTCCTGCTTTCCTAACCGCCTTGCATGGATTTTGCGAAGCCAAAATCAACCTCCTTTTTGCGAGCGCTTCTGGTGCTCGGCCGCGCCTCCAACCTGCCCACCGTTTGGTCCAATTGTCTGGCGGGCTGGTTGCTGGGCGGTGGCGGCGATCCGAAAACGTTCGCGCTTCTTTGTGTCGGCGCCAGCTTCCTGTACACGGGCGGAATGTATTTGAATGATGCGGTGGATGCGCAATTCGACACTCGTTATCGACGCGAGCGGCCGATTCCCTCCGGTGCGATCAAGGGGCAAACCGTCTTGCTACTTAGCGCCGGCTGGCTGGGGGCCGGAATGCTCATTCTGGCCCTGATTGGAAGGCCCACTTTCGCGCTGAGTTTGATTCTAGTCGCCTGCATCATCGTTTACGATCTCGTCCATAAGCTGATTGCGTTTTCGCCGTTGCTCATGGCCGGTTGCCGTTTTTTTCTATATTTGATGGCGGCATCAACGGCTGCGAAAGGCGTGACCGGAGTAGCGGTGTGGAGCGCATTTGCGATGGCGGCGTATGTCATCGGTCTGAGCTACCTGGCTCGGAAAGAAAGCACACAGGGATTGCTCTCCTACTGGCCTTGCGGCCTGCTGGCAGCTCCCATTCTTCTGGCTCTCCTCCTCAATGCGGAAGCGTACCAAAATCGGGCCCTGGTGCTCGCAACGCTGCTGGGTCTTTGGATTGTTCGATCCCTGCGGTACTCCGTTTGGATACCGGAACGAAATATTGGCCGCACCGTTTCGGGACTCCTGGCCGGGATTGTCCTGCTCGATTTGCTGGCCGTCGTTCCCGCTGCGTATCCGATGGGAATGATCTTTCTTTTTCTGTTTGCTTCGGCCCTTCTTTTTCAACGGTTCGTGCCAGCGACGTGATGGCGCAGGGTCGGCTACACGAGGATTGGCAATCGTTCGTTTTTTTTGCTTTGATTGCCTTCATGAGTGAACGGCCCATTACCCTCAACGGAAAATCCGGTCGGGTAAAGATTGAGCGAAACGAGGCCGGCGTCGCCCACATCACGGCAACTGATATTGACGAGTCTCTCTTCGGACTGGGTTTCTGTCATGCCCGGGATCGGGGCCTGCAAATGCTGATTGTGCGGATCCTTGGACGCGGCGAGGCCAGCGAGCTATTGCAATCAACGGACGAGTTACTCGCTCTTGACCGTTTTTTTCGCCGCGCCAATCTGAGCCGCGACTTACGATCCGAAGAAGCAGCTCTTTCTGATCGCAGCCGAAGCGGGATCGAGGCGTACTGCCAGGGAGTCAATCGTTACTTCGAAACCGCGGGGATACCCTGGGAGCTTCGATTGTTCGGATACAAACGCCACCACCGGCCCTGGTCGATTGCCGACATTTGTCTTACGGCCAAGGTCATTGGTTACCTGTCCCTGGCCCAATCTCAATCGGAGATGGAACGTTTCATCATCGAATGTGTGCAACGCGGAATCTCTCGCGAAAAGCTCGAAGAATTTTTCCCGGGACAACTCAATGGCCTCGATGAGACGCTGGTCCGGCAGCTCCATCTCCAAGAGCGGATTGTTCCTGATAGCATCAAGTGGGCGCATGCATTGCCGCGCGCGATGGCGTCCAACAACTGGGTGGTTTCCGGCGCCAAAACCGCGTCCGGCAAACCGATGCTTTGCAATGATCCGCATCTGGAAGTAAACCGATTGCCGGCGATCTGGTATGAGGCCGTGCTGCGCTGGCCCACGCCGGGCGGCCCGCGTTACGTCATGGGCGGTACCATGCCCGGTGTTCCGGGTGTGATTTCGGGACGGACGCCCGATCTGGCGTGGGGTGTTACCTACGCCTTCATGGACAATGTCGACTCATGGATCGAGGATTGTCGCGATGGGAAATATCGGCGAGGCGAAAAGTGGCTGCCCTTCTCGATCCGCACGGAACGAATCCACCGGAGAGGAAAGCCTGCCTTTGAACAGGTAATCTACGAAAATGACCACGGGACACTCGAAGGCAATCCGACTGTGCCTGGATATTGCCTGGCCACTCGCTGGTCTTGTTTTGAAGGCACCAGTGCCGATTCACTGGAGGCAGTGCTTGGCGTAATTCACGCGGGTTCCATGGAAGAGGGCCGGCGCTTTCTTGGACGCCTCAACAACGCCGGGTGGAATTGGGTCCTCGCCGATCGGGCGGGCAACATCGGCTATCAGATGTCGGGCAAGATGCCGCTCCGGCGCGACGGCATTTCCGGACTGGTTCCCCTGCAGGGCTGGGACCCGGCGAACGATTGGCAAGGTTTCGTGACGGCCGAGGACCTGCCACGAATGATGAATCCGCCTCAAGGATTCATCGCCACGGCGAACCAGGACCTCAATGCGTGGGGGAAATCGCGACCGATCAGTCTTCCCATGGCCGCTTATCGCGCGGAACGAATCGCTTCTATCCTCAGCCAGGCCACCGGCCTGAATGTTGACGAGATGATCAAGCTGCAATTTGATCTCTACTCGACACAAGCGGAACGCTTCATGAAATTGTTTCGGCCGTTGTTGTCCGAATTCGAAAAAGAGCACGCTGAGACTTGCACGCTTCTGGCGAGCTGGGACCTGAGGTACCACAACGACTCGTTTGGGGCGTCGCTTTTCGAGCACGCTTACCGGGCCCTGATCGAGGAAGTATTTGGGGCAGAAAACACTGCCGCCCTCGGTGCGGCAGTGGTAGGGCACCTGCTGCAACAGACACCGTTGTTCGCCGATTTTTACGGCAACTTTGACCACGTCCTCCTTTCCGAAAATTCCGTGTGGTTCGGCAACCGAACGCGCGAAGAGATTTACCGGAAAGCGCTCGGCCGCGCTTTGCAACAGACGCCGAAGCCCTATGGCGAGACCCGTCAGATTATCATGAGACACTTGCTCTTCGGCGGCAAACTTCCGCGCTGGTTGGGCTTCGACCGCGGGCCGATTCCCCTGTTGGGAAGTCGTGCCACAGTCCATCAGGGACAAATCTATCGCGCGGGCGGACGTGAAACAACATTCAGTCCGTCCTTGCGGCTTGTCACGAACTTGTCCGGAGATGAAATGCACACGACATTGGCCGGCGGCCCCAGTGACCGGCGTTTCTCAAAGTGGTACGCGAATGAAATCGACGATTGGTTGAAAGGACGATACAAAGTGCTCTATGGCTACGAGAAGATTGAACAGAAATGACCGCCTCGTGTCGACTATGGTGACGGGCCGTATTGCAAATTGGACGACATTATGGAGCAAACCAAATGGCGGGAAAAATTATCTAGATTCTGGCGCGAATGGGCCAAACCCATGCTTATTATCTTGTTGATCACCGGCGTGTTTCGGTCGGCGATCGCCGACTGGAACGATGTCCCCACCGGGTCGATGAAGCCGACGATTCTGGAAGGCGACAGAATTTTCGTGAACAAACTGGCGTATGATTTGAAGATTCCCTTCACGACGGTTCACCTGACCGCCTGGGCGCACCCCAAACGCGGCAATATCATTGTCTTTTTTTCACCAATTGATGGTATCCGTCTGGTCAAGCGTGTCGTCGGGCTTCCGGGCGACCAAATCGAACTGCGCGACAATCAGCTTCTGGTAAACGGCAAGCAAGCGACTTATGGGCCGCTGGACGAACATGTCTTAAGTCAGATTCGCGCTGAGGAAAGGCCGTCCTATCGATTCGCCGCCGAAGAGATTGAGCAACGCAGCCACCCGGTCATGAGCACGCCGCAACTTTCGGCATTACGTTCCTTCACGGCCTTGAAAGTCCCGGCGGACAGCTACTTCGTCATGGGTGACAATCGTGACAATAGCAAAGACTCTCGTTACATAGGTTGTATTCCTCGCGGAATGATTGTCGGCCAAGCCAAAGCTGTTGTTCTTTCGGTCGATCCCGGGAACCATTACTTCCCGCGTTGGGCACGATTTTTCTCCGCCTTGCCATAAGACAACGCAGGCCGATCCAATCAACCATCTGTTTACGCCGATTGGCAAAAAGAACTGTTTCAAACTCCTGCTGTAAGACGCTTTCGCGTGACTGGCGGTGTTCATTCTGAAAAAAGCCGTTGAAACCGCGAAACATGCGAACCACACGAAAGGAGAGCGGAATAGAGAGAAAGCCCGATTCACTCAACGGGAGAACGACTTTTTCGGTTCAGCCTCTTTCTCTTTCGCGTATTTGGCGTATTTCGCGGTTTGAATTGCCGGATTGAGGTTCATAGGCTGTCGCCACGAATGACGTTGTCTACGCTAACCGAATACTACGGCCGCCGTGCGCGCGAGTACGAGCGGATCTATTTTCGAGATGACCCGGTGCGGTTGGCTGAACAGGAAACAATCGCGACGGCAATGCGTTGCTTATTTCGAGATCGTCGCGTGCTTGAGATCGCTTGTGGCACTGGCTTCTGGACCGAGAAGATTTCACCAGTCGTCGAGCATCTATGCGCCGTCGACGCTTCGCCGGAAATGCTTACGGTCGCCAGAAGCAAGGCATTACCGGCGGATAAGGTCGAGTTCGCCCAGGAAGATGCCTATGCGTTGGATTCGCTGCCGGGACGGTTCAACGGGGGACTGGCGAATTTCTGGTTTTCCCACGTACCCAAATCGAGGATTGACGAATTTTTTACCACGTTCCACGCGAGACTTGTTCCTGGAGCCGTCGTGTTCATGGCCGACAATGTATATTTGCCGGGAATTGGTGGTGAACTCGTCGGACAGCCGGGAATTGCGGATACTTTCAAGGTGCGGACGCTTTCGGACGGATCACGTCACGAAGTGCTCAAGAATTATTATGCTGGAGCCGAGTTGAAGAACATTCTGCAAAGACTCGCGATTGACTTGAGGGTTCGCGTGGGTGAATGTTTTTGGTGGGTTTCGTATGTGATCGCGTAAGATCGACCCGCTTTCGCGATTAGGATGACCGGAGCTGTCCACTTTTTTTACGCTGCCGCGAGAACTGGCAATATTTGGATACGGGCAACTGCCTTGGACATCCTCAGATATGCGAAAAGGTCAGATCGGAAATTGTCAAAATCAATGCTACTGAAATTTGCTGTCCTGAATCGTCCGCAGGCATTGCTCCTGCTCGGGTACGGCATTGCGATCACAGGTTGTCGTTAGCTCCTGTGCTTTTGAACCTATGAAACGTATTCTTTGCGTTGACAACAATCCGGACGAGTTAGCGCTCCTTCGAAGGATGCTTGGCCGAATGAAGGGTGACTGGATGATCGAGGGCGCAGGCGACGGTCCGTTGGCGCTTCAAAAGATGTTCCAGTCACCTTTCGACGTGGTGGTCGCCAATTTCCTCATGCCGAAAATGAATGGTGCCCAATTGCTCGAACAAGTGATGAAGCATTTTCCTCAGACCGTCCGGATCATGCTGTCAGGCTATTTCGATTGGACGGCCACCCCGAAGTTGATGAATGTCGCCCACCAGTGTTTGTGCAAACCGTGCGACCTGGCTGAGCTTCAAGAAACGATCTCGCGCGCATTGTTCTTGCGGGACGTACTAGACAACCGGCAACTTCAACGTGTGGTTTCGCAGGTTCAGCGCCTGCCGAGCATGCCCAGCCTGTATCTTGAATTGGTAGAGGAACTGAATCACCCTCAACCGTCCACGCAGCAGATTGCCGAAATCATTTCCCGAGACCTCGGAATGTGCGCCAAGATGATGCAACTGGTAAACTCGGCCTACTTCGGCCTTCCCCAGCGCATCACCGACCCCAAAGAGACGGTTCTTTACCTGGGTATAGAAACCGTGAAAGCGCTCGTTCTGTCGCTTCAGATCTTCTCCTCGTTCGACCGCCGCAAAGTTGACGAGCAATTCTTTGATCGGTTGTGGAATCACTGCTGGGCAACCGGCAACCTGGCCAAATGGATCAGCCTGCAAGAAACCTCGGACACCCATCTGGTAGATGAAGCTTTCCTCGCCGGTTTGTTGCATGATGTCGGGAAACTTGTGCTGATCACCGGACTCCCGAATCAATACCGCGCCGCGCTCGATCTTCGACCAGAAAAACATTTGACGGATTGGCAGGCTGAGCAGGAAATATTCGGTTGCACCCACGCCGAAGTCGGCGCGTATCTCCTCGGATTGTGGGGACTCCCGAATTCCATTGTGGAAGCCATTGCTCTGCATCATCGCCCCGGAGATTGCTCCAGCCAAAATTTCTCTACCGTCGCAGCCGTCCACATCGCCGACGCGCTCGAACACAAGTTCAAGGCGTCTTTGGATAGTTTTCATGCCGTTGAAGTCGATTCCGATTACATTTCCAGGCTGGGACTGACCGAGCGGCTCTCGTTCTGGCAAGAGAAGGCGCCGACCCCTTTTTGCGAACAAGCGGCTTGAAAAGGAGTTCGACCGATCCCTCGGTCTTCGTGAGGAAAAGCTGGACGCACCACGCGCATTTGTTATTGATTGGACGAATGCCACCAACTTTCGCCTCGATAATTACCCGAAGTGATTGCACCGCTTTCTTCCGCCTCGCTTCAACCAGTCGCGTGGCTCCGATGTCCGCGCGCTGAAAGTATTCTTCTTTCAGCACGGTGAATTTGCGTTCGTGGTATTTCGTAACCTTTCACGCGCCGATCCCAAAAGGAATCGCCCGAGTCCTGTCTCGACTTCGAGCCGGTGGTTTTGACCATACTGAGGCATGCACCGCCTGGCTGAACTCGACCATCGTCATGTCTGGCATCCCTTTACGCAAATGCGTGACTGGTTGAAGGCCGAGCCCATCGTCCTTGTCGAAGGCAAAGGCGCGGTGCTGCGGGACGCCCACGGCCGCACTTACCTGGACGCAAACTCTTCCATCTGGACGAATCTTCACGGCCATAATCATTCGAAAATAAACGCCGCCGTTCAAAACCAACTTTGCAAGATCGCTCATTCCTCCGCGCTCGGATTTGCCAACGAACCGGCGGCATTGCTCGCGGAAGGCCTGGTGAAAGCCGCCAATGCGGCTCTTCGCACCACCCGCCGCTCGCCCCTCGCCACTCACCCCCTAACCAAGGTCTTCTTTTCGGATGATGGTTCGACAGCGATGGAAGTGGCGCTTAAACTCGCCTACGAATACGCGCGCCGCAGCGGTCGAAGCCGGCGACCCCGATTTCTTTCCCTTCAAGGCGCGTACCATGGCGACACCGTCGGCGCGGTCAGCCTGGGTCACATCGATCTTTTCCACAATGCCTATAGAGGTCTATTGTTCAAATCGGACACCGTGATGGCGCCCTATTGCTATCGCTGTCCGTTCAACCGCGCCCGGCCCGAGCGCGCCGACGCCCGCCAGTACCGCAGATGCAATTGGGAGTGCATTGACAAAGTCGAACAGAGATTCGCCGCTCAGCGAAAGAAAGGAAACCCTTACGCGGCGCTGATCGTCGAGCCGTTGATTCAAGGCGCGGCGGGAATGATTCCGCAGCCGCAAGGATGGCTGAACCGGGTTTCCCAGATCGCCCGCGCTGATGGGGCGCAGCTTATCGCCGACGAAGTCATGACCGGGTTTGGTCGCACAGGCTTTTCTGTCGAATCAACGCGCAACCCTCGAGTCTCCACCTCTTTGTTCGCTTGCCACCAGGAACAAGTGCAACCTGACTTCCTCGCTCTCGCGAAAGGAATGACCGGCGGTTATCTGCCCATGGCCGCCACGTTGACAACTCGATCCGTGTTTGACGCGTTCCTGGGCGATTATGCCGAGTTCAAAACCTTCTTCCACGGTCACAGTTTTTCCGGCAACCAACTCGGCGCCGCGGCAGCCGTCGCCAGTCTCGAGATTTTGTCGACTCCTGCGTCGAGTCGCGCCCGCCAGAAACTTGAAAAAACCCTGCGCGCGGAATTACAAACTCTGTGGACCTTGCCCAACGTCGGCGACATTCGTCAGGTCGGGCTTATCGCTGGGGTTGAATTGGTG
>JBDTOW010000083.1:0-9388 GCA_039933075.1 Verrucomicrobiota bacterium
GGGGATTGGACGTGAGGGCGTCCTTGAATTCCTGAAACTTGTCCGCCGACACAAGTTTTGCGGAAACCGACTGATACGACTCACCGCGCTGGTAGGCTTGTTGCAGCACGGTGGTGTCCGTCCATAATTCCGACTCCGCCGCGCCACCCCCGGCGGAAAACACACCGACGACATTCCATTCGGTTTTGCCGAGCTTGAGCGTTTTGCCGACGTCGAGCCCGGCGAATTCCCGCGAGGCAGAAACACCGGCGATCACTTCATTGCGCCCCGGCTCAAACATGCGCCCCTCGATAATCTTCAAGTTTCCGCGCACCGTTGGCCCGGCGATTTCGACTCCGCGAAAGGGAACGTTGGCGTCCGTGCCCGTGGAGCGCTTGGGAACATCAATGATCACGAACAATTCCGCCGACGCCACGGCTGCTCCGTTCTCTCGCGCCACCCCGGGAGCATCCTTGACGAGCCGGGCCTCGGTTCGCCCGATACCACTGGACATTTCGTTGTTTGCCCCGTCACGCAGGACGATGGCGATGTCATCGCGCCCGGTTGACGTGACCGCGTGTCGGAACCCCTGCGCGATCGACAAGACTCCCACGAACACCGCCACCACGCCGGCAATGCCGAAGATGGCGGCGATGGCGGAGCCCTTGCGCCGTGGAATCGTGCACAATCCGAACCAGGTGACGGATACGATTTGCGAAAGCCAGTTGATCATAATAAAATCATCCCTCGCGCCGCAGTGCATCTGCCAACCGCAGACGCATTGCCTGGAGCGCGGGCAGAATCCCCGCCACGAAACCAAGCCCAAGCGCGAGCACCGCGCCGATAATCAGATCGCGTACGGGAATAAAAAAAATCGGGAAGAATTGCCGGATGAAACTCGCGTTTCCCAGTCCGGCTACCATGAGCCAGCCGACCAGCATGCCTGCCAGCCCGCCCAAAACGGTAATGACCAGCGATTCGCTCAGAACGACGCCCAGCACCAGTTCGTTGGTGAAACCCACTGCCTTGAGCACTCCCAGTTCCTGCGTCCGTTCGCGCACTGACTGCGCCATGGTATTCCCGGCGACCAGCAGGATTGTGAAGAAGACGGCCCCGAGGATCGCCGTGACGATCGTTCCGATGTCGCCGATCTGTTTCGCGAACCCTTGAAACATCGCGCCTTCAGACTCCGCCTTCGTTTCGGCGGCCGAATTGGCGAATTCCGCGTCAATCGCGGCGGCAATTTCGACGATGCGACTGGGATCGTCCACCCGCACCTGATACCAGCCGATTTGACCGGTGCCGCGGGTTCGCGCTTCATCGAAGTAGTCGTAACGGAAAAAGAAACCCGAGGTGTCGGTGGATTTTTTTGCTCCATCGTAGATGCCGACGATGTCAAATTCCCAGGCACCGCCACTCTTGGGTTGCACGAAAGGCGAAGTCAGCGGAATCCGATCACCCATCTTCCATTTGAACCGCTCAGCCAGCCTCCGGCCCACGATCGCTCCCGTGCGCGTCTTAAGCCACGCTGCCTTCTGGTCTTCCGGCAGGAGGATTTCGGGGTTCATCGGCAGGAACAATTCCGGCTCGACAGGAAAGGTCCCAAATTGGTTCTTCGGATCCTGATAGATGCCGCCAAACCAGGTGGTGTGGGAGATCGCGGAAATCCCCCGGATCCCGGACATCCGTGCCATATAGGCGTACGGCAAAGGTTGGATGAACGAAACGCGATGGCGCACAACCAGGCGGTTGGCGTCTGCCATAAGCACGCCGCCGGTGAGCGCGAGCTTGAGCGCGCTTAACAAGCTGAACAAGACAAACGCGACAAGGATTGAGAGGAGTGTCAGCCCTGTTCTGAGCTTCTTGCGCTTCAGATTGCTCCAGACGAGATAGAGAAATTTCATTCCGGTTTCGCGGTCGAGAGTTGGCCCTTGTCCAGATACACTGTGCGCGTCGCGCGGGCCGAGGCGTGCGGATCGTGAGTGACCATGATGATGGTCTTGCCTTGCTCGCGATTGAGCGCTTGCAGCAAACTCAGAATTTCATCCCCCGACTTGCGATCAAGGTCTCCGGTCGGTTCGTCGCACAGCAGGATGGTTGGGTCAGTGACGATGGCGCGAGCGATGCCAACGCGTTGTTGTTCGCCGCCCGACAGGGTCGGTGGGTAGGCCCGCATGCGATGTGACAGGTTCACGATCTTAAGCGCGGCTTCGACGTGCTGGCGACGCTCAGCCTTCGAGAGGTGCGTCAGGAGCAGGGGAAGTTCGACGTTGCGCTCGGCCGTCAGGACCGGCAGCAGGTTGTAAAACTGGAACACGAGACCCACATGCCGTGCGCGCCAGGCGGCGAGCTGGCGATCGGACATTTGGCCAATGGGTTCACCGCCAATCTCCACCGAACCTCGGGACGCTCGGTCGAGGCCGCCGATGAGGTTCAGAAGCGTGGACTTGCCGGAACCGGACGGCCCCATCAGTGCGAGGAAGTCGCCTTTGGGCACTTCAAGGTTCAATCCGGATAACACGTGGATTTCTTCGGAACCACGGTGAAACACCTTGTCAACGTCCTTAACACGGACGAGAACTCCATTGTTTGTACTCATCGTTTAGCCTCCGTTACTCGATCGCCATCGGCCAGATTATCCGGCCCTTCCACGACCACTCGTTCCCCGCCGTTCAATCCGGCCGCGATAGTCACTTCGTCGGCTCGAGTTGCTCCGACGGTCACCGCGCGCCGTTCCGCCCGAGCATTTTTCACGATCCACACGATGTCGCGACCGTCACGCTGTCGAACGGCGGCTTTGGGGATCGAGACGCTCCGACGGGCCGGCTGCGCTCCCTCGGCGCCCTGGAAAGCCACCTTCACCCCCATCTGCGGGAGAATCCGGGGATCCAGTTTCTCGAAGCCGACGCGCACTTTGACCGTTGCCTTCTGGCGATCGGCCGTTGGAATGATCGCGATCACTTTGGCAGGAATTTTCCAGTCGGGATAAGCGTCCAGCGTGGCTTCAACCGGCTGGCCAGATTCCACCCGATTAATGTAGCTCTCGTTCACATCAACCTCGATTTCGAGCGAATCCATATCGACGATGGTGCAAATCCCGGTGCGCGTGAAACCGCCGCCGGCCGAGATCGGCGAGATCATTTCCCCCGGCTGGGCATTTTTGGAAACCACAATTCCCGTAAATGGCGCGCGAATGATCGTGTCATCCATTTGTTGTTGCCAGAGTGCGACCTGTCGTTCCGCCACCGAAATCTCCACCTTTTGCAAGTCCAGGCGCGCTTTGAACGATTTAAACTCAGCGTCCGCCTTATCGAGGTCAGCTTGCGTGGCAATCCCGTTCTTGGCGAGATCCGTAATTCTTCGATGCTCTCGCTCCGCTTCCTCCAGGCGGACCTTAATTTCATCGAGCCCGGATTTTGCGGCTTCGAGCTGGGCTTCGGTCAAACGCAGGTTCGCCTCTACATTTGAAGCATCCAACCGCGCCAGGATTTGGCCTTCTTTCACTTTCAGCCCTTCCTCGATCAGGACTTCGATCACTTTGCCGGTGACCTTCGAGGAAACGGTGGCCTCGCGCCGGGCCGTTACATAACCGGACGCATTCAATAGTGTCTTCTGTCCTCCCGACCCGGTTTCTTGCACCGTCACGGTCCGCACCTCGGGGTCCTTGGTTCGAGTGAACCGCCACCACAAAAACGCACCGGCCAAAATGAGCACGAAAACCAGCCCGCCAATCCAAGCGGCGGAGCGCTGCTTTGCGGGAGCGCTCCGATCGATTCGCAGTTCATCCAGCGTGCTTTTTTCGGGACTCATATCGGCATCACTCACTGCCGGACCAGGCGAAGCGATTCCTCCTCGAACCAGGCTTCACCCTGCGCGGCTCGCAATTCGCAGATCAACTCGACTTCAGCCAGGGGTTGTTCGACGGTCAAGTTGAATTGAAGCAGGGACCAGTTGTCGTCCGTGGCTTTCACCTGGGCGTCGTGGAACCCGGAATTCCGGAGGCAGACGCCGCCACCAGGTCCGACGTCGCTGGTTCGAGCGTTGCCTTCGAATCGGTAGCGTCCCGCCGGCAGCAAGACGCGCGTCCGCCACGAGCCCGTGTCGCCTCCCTGGCTGGCGCTAACTTTCAGGAGTTTCCTGCCGTCCCGCTCGGCTTTCTCGAAACGCAGTGAGCCCTGCTGTTGCGAGTTGATGCGGAGGGTCCAGCCGGAGAGCGGCGCCACGCCACTGGCATCGAATTGGATTGGTTCCTTCGGCGCGCCGAGTTGTTCGGAAATGCTCCGTGCCCGCTCGACGATCCGTTGGCAGAGAAAGGCAACTTGAATATCGTGATCTCTCGCCAGGTCCGGGTCGTACGCAGCGAGTGTCGGACGGATTCGACGCGACAGTTCATAAACGCGGTTCGTCAGCTTCTCCTCGAGGAAAATATTAGTCCGCAAGGTGGCGATGCGTTCGAGATACAATCGGTGGCCTTCAGGCGTCGTGGTCACGGCGCGCGCGACCAGCCCTTGCATCGACGGTTGGATCGAACTGCCCGGCGTCGATCGGAACATGCCGAACATCTGATCCATTCCGTGCGGCATAAACACCATCCGATCCGCCACCACGTCGTGGAACAGCCGATAATTGTTATGATTCATCGCATAGCCATCCCAATGGCAAGTCATCACTTCCATGGCCAGAAAACTGACGAACCGCTCCATGTCGAGCACCTGGACGAGACGTTGCCAGCGGTTTCTGGGATCGCGATCAAGAGCCGCTTCGATCAAATGTTCCACATCCGACCGGTCGGCCGGTTTATCACCGGAATTCGGGACGAGGTTGCCCGTTATATCCTGCACGAATCCGCCGTCATAGAGATTGCCACTGACATCTTTGAAATATCGCTTGAGGAACGGCTTTCCGAATCCTTCCGTCAACACATACAGTCCGAGGTCGCGGCCGTTGAGCAACACCGTGGCGTGATCCGAGTGGGGCACCGGCACACCGGCGGCCTGGAATAGTTCCCGGGAAATGGCTTCGGACAGGTAGGACTGATCCTGCACCGAGTTGTTAAGAGATATCTTGCTGTAACCGTGGAACCGCTGCTCCGTGGCTTTCCGGGAAAAGTTTAACGTGAACGCCGGCTTGTCATCGAATGGACGGAAGCTGCCGGCGGCGCCTTTGAGGTGCAGGGCGACATTCGTGTATACCATTCCGCCTTCGCGCACGGTCGCCACAACCTCTGGCCGCTCGACTAGGTTACCGCGCCAGCCGTTCCAATGATAGCCGCGCAGAATCTCAACATCGCCGGCTGCGACTTCAATGTGAATACGCCACAAGTCCGTCGGCACTTTCGCGACCGGTGGACGAACGCGTGTGGGTGGCCGGCGAAAGCGGCGTCCCGGATCACCATCCCACGGTCCGGGCCTGGCCGGCTGATCGTGCTCGGCCGGAAAATGAAGTTTCAGGGCGACCACGGCCACGAAGGCGATCCAGATCAGTATGCGTGACCACCACCCGGTGCGAGTAAGCGTTTTGCCTTGGCGATCGATGCTCATGAACGCATTGAAATTTGAATCGGCGCGCCAGCCCTTTCCACGGCTAATCTTTGCGGGACGGGACAGCCAGCGCTCCACGATTCTGCCTCGTGGTCATAGAAAATCAAACCCAAACCGAACTCGAGGCACTCATGGTTGTTGAAAGTTCCACGGTGGAAAACCAGTCACAGATATTTGAAAGTTAGCCACGGATTACACGGACCGACACGGATCAAAATGGGCTTTGTTGAGTGTCATCATCCGTGTGATCCGCGGTTAAAAACCGGAGGACATTCGATGCAATTACGGAACATTGTTCTTATCTTTCAGTAACTGTACGGATTGTTTTGTCTGTGAGGGCCTGAGAAGTTTACGTGCTGCGATAATCCGATCCTTTGAAGGAGCGGCGGATCAACTGACACGCGTAGTGAGCCTTTGCCTGATCGTGCGTCGGCAAGGACTCTTTTTTAATTAGGTTCGTTAGCCGAAGCGTCTGCGAAAGACCTCTCGAATAACTACAATCATCAAAATGCCGCGCCCTGTTCCTTCGCAGCATATTCTTGTCGTCGACGATGAGCCGATGGTCAGAGAGGCGCTGAAAATGGTTTTGACTTTCGAAGGGCATACCGTAGAGCTCGCAAGCGATGGGCCCGAAGCCCTGCAAAAAGTTGCCGAGCATAAATTTGATATTATCTTCACTGACCTCAAAATGCCGCAAATGCTCGGGCAGGAATTGGCTCGATGTATCAAGGAGAAGGATCCTTACCAAGTCGTCGTGATGGTGACAGCCTACGCAGGTTTCCTAAGCCCTCCGCAGGAGAAAAAGACAAACCCTGTAGATTTTATCCTGACCAAACCGTTTGATCTCGAAACCATTGTAAGCGCAGTGCGGCGTGCTCACGAAATCAACAAAGCAAATAGGAAAAAAACTAAATCTTCACTGCCTCCACCAGGCACGACTTCTTGATTCAAAGCCCGGACAAATAAATTCCTGGCACCCGCTTCAGAGGTATTTCGCAGGCTTCGCAGAATTTTAAGGCGTGGTGCCAGCGTTTCGTGTATTTTCGATTTCCGAAAGAACACAATTTTGAGGACCATCCTATGCGCCATCGCTTAATCCTGGCTTCATTTCTACAGTTCCTGGTCGCGACACTGCAGGCTGCTGATTGGCCGTGCTGGCGCGGGCCAGATGGACTCGGTGTGAGTTCCGAAAAGAATCTTCCAGACCACTGGAGCAAGGAGAAAAACATCGCGTGGAAACTGGCGATTCCGGGCAAGGGCGCCTCTTCGCCCATAGTCGTCGGCGATCGCGTTTATTTGACGACTCAGACGGAAGACACCGGCTTGCACTTGCTGGCAATCGACCGCAAACGCGGGGAAATTATTTGGGATCGGGAGATTGGCCGCGGTAAACTTCACACGAACAATCTGCACAACATGGCCACGCCGACGGCCGTTTCAGACGACAAACTGGTTTGGGCGCTGTTCGGCACGGGCGACCTTGCTTGCCTGGACCGCGAGGGCAAAGTGATTTGGCAGCGCAACCTTGTGAAGGAATACGGCGAATACAAAACCAACCACGGCTACGGTTCGTCGCCGATGTTGCTCGAGGGCCGGCTCTATATTGCGTGCATGCACCAGGGCCCATCCTACCTGCTCGCCGTGGACGCGAAGACCGGAAAGAACATTTGGAAAAAGGACCGCAACCTCGAGCCCAAGGACGAGGCTCAGGATTCCTATTCGAGTCCTGTCTTCCTGCGCGAAGACGGACGCAGTCAGGTCGTGCTCGCCGTCGCGGAGAGTGTGAATGCTTACGACCCTGTTACCGGTGAGCAAGTTTGGATTTGTGGCGGACTGAAGGTCCCGCATAAGTTCGGACGAACGATCTCCGGCCCGACGGTTGGGGAAGGAGTGATTGTCGCGGTTGCGTCTGGTTTTCAAAACCAGGGCTACACGATCGGTTTGAAAGGCGGCGGCAAAGGCGACATCACTGAAAGCCATCGGCTCTGGACGTGCAACAAGTTTTCCACCGACTGCCCGACCCCTGTCATTTACGACGGCAAACTGTTCTTCATTCGGGATGACGGAATGGCGTCGTGCCTCGATGTCAAAACCGGCGAGGCGTATTGGCAGGAACGGCTCTTCAGCGCGAACATCAAGGTTTCACCGGTCGCCGGTGATGGGAAAATCTACTTCATGTCCGGGCAGGGGAACTGTGTCGTGGTCAAAGCAGCGGCGAAGTTGGAGATCCTGGCCACGAACGATCTCAACGAAACCACCCTCAGTACTCCGGCCATCAGCAATGGCAGCTTGTTTCTGCGAATGGACGGGGGTCTGTATTGCGTGACGAATTGAGCGCATCTCGATGCCGGTCAATTCGGATTTGAGGGTCGCCTTGCCAGATGGCCATAACCTTCACAGTTTATTCATGGTTGGTATGGGCACTCGGCATTGGGGTAACTGGCTGGCGGTGTCCACATCCTTTGATGTTCGGTCCGTTCATCCTGCTCGCTTTCGCCATCAGTGCCGCACGTCGTCTCAGCATCCGGGCAGTGGTCGTGTTCACCTTGGCGTCGGTGTGTCTTCTTGTGGTCTTTGGGGCATACCTAGGACGACACACCCCTCCTCATAGCATTGGTGCAGTCATTGGTTGCAGCAGCGGCGTCGCTAGTAATTCGTCGCATTGAGACAAACCACTGGTGAGATTACACACGCTCCCGAGTCGAGCGTTCTCCGGAGCGAGTGTCCACGCCTGCCGCCAAAGGCACGAAGCATAACGATTCAACGATTCAACAGTTCCATCCGAGAACTCCAAGCAACAGCCTTGAACTTGTTGACAGCTCGCCCGAGACTCCATTACGGTCTCCGACATCGTTAGCCGTAGTGCGGGTAGAACAAGATGAAAGATGTCAGTCGTGAAGTCCTGCTGAGCTTCTGGAAGGTGCATATCCTGCATCATGCTGGCGAAGAACCGTTGCACGGGCATTGGATGCTCAACGAACTGCGCGAGCATGGCTATCACATCAGTCCCGGGACGCTTTATCCCTTGCTTCACCGGATGGAGCGGCTGGGCTGGCTCAAAGGCAAGGTTGACCGGCGCGCCGGCAAACGCGCCCGCAAAGATTACCGCCTGACCGCCCATGGCCGGAAAGTGCTCGGTGCGATTCGTGAGCAGTTGGAAGAACTCTATCGGGAGGTCATCGTCGAGGCGCGCGATCGGAAATAGATCAAAAAGATGAAACGAAACTCCTTCAAACGCGGGCCGCTGCTGGTTGGCGGCGTAGTTGCAGGCGTGGCCCTCTGGCTGGTCTGGCCAAATCACTACGGTGTGTCGAAAGCGCAGGCCGCGCAGCCGCTATCGAATGCGACGAACCCGGAACTAACAGCGCTCCAAACCGAGAACGCCCGGCTGAAGTCCATCGCGACCGATCAGTCCCACGTCATGACTGATGTCGGGTATCACTTCGCCAACCTTTGGTTCGCGGGGCAGAAGCAGAACTGGCCGCTGGCGAAGTTTTATTTTGAAGAGGCGCGATCGCACATCAACTGGGCCGTGCGCGTCATTCCCATCCGCAAGGACAGCGCCGGCCGCGAGGTGGACTTGAAAGCGATCTGGCTGGCCGTTGATTCGAGCTTGTTCACTCAGATTGGGGCGGCCATCGAGCAAAAGAACAGCGATAAATTCAACACCGCTTATCGGGATGCAATGGCAGGTTGCTATGCCTGTCACAAGGCATCGAGCAAACCGTATTTGCGTCCGCAGATTCCCAAAACGCCGCCGCAACCGATGATCAATTTCGACCCCGAAGCAAAGTCGCCGGAATGACTCGCAGACAACGAGCGCCGCTGAGCGAACTCTGAACGAATTGCAATGAATCTGGTACAACCCG
>JBDTOW010000084.1:0-9356 GCA_039933075.1 Verrucomicrobiota bacterium
CTAAGCTGTTATTCACGATGCGAAGATGATCCAGCGTCATCCACACCGACCAATACCGGCTGCTGTCCTCCAACCCGCGCGGACGCTCGATCAAAACCCGGCACGCCGCCGTCTTCGCGTCACAGGACTCGATGAGTTTTTCGATCGCCGCCCGCCCCTGCTGGAAGCGGGTGTGAAAGGAATCGCGGTTGCCCCGCCAGCGACGCCATCTGAACAGCAGCCTGGCGATGAAGAGTTCAATTTTGGGAAGTCCCGCGCCCGGCGGCGCGAGTTTTGGTTCGAGGTTCGAATTCATGCCGCCGACTCTGACACATCACTTGCATACTGCAAGTAATACTACTTGTGGATTGCAAGCGATTTGTGGCATGGTAGTCGCATGGCAAACAATAAGACAGCCCACCCGCCCAGGTCGCACGCCGCGCCGCGCCGTTCGCCCTGTCCCGTGGCATGTTCGCTTGACATCATCGGCGACCGCTGGACGCTGCTCGTCATCCGCGACCTCGTGCTGGGTCGCACACGCTTCAAGGATTTCATCGCGTCACCGGAAAGCATCCCCACAAACATTTTGAGCGAACGCCTTGCCCGCCTCCTGCGCTACAAAATCGTCGAGCAAATCCCCGCCCACGATGGCACGAAACGGTTTGCTTACGAACTTACTGACAAAGGCAAGGCACTGCGCCCGTTGCTCGAAGCGCTGCGCGATTGGGGTTTGGAATGGGAAAAAGGCACGCGCGAGTTGCTGGGTTCACGCTATATCTGAATTGTCGTCGCAACATGGACATTAACCGGGTCATTCTCGCCCAGACCCGAAACTTGTATTTACGAGTTGTCGCCCGGCTTTGCGCCAGCCGGAAACAGCCGTGAAAGTTCCGCGGAGAATCTTTTTCGACTCCGTCGCCTTGAGGCTCGTGACGGTGTCGGAAGAAAATTGGTGTTGCAGCGTTTCAAAGTGAGGACTGACACGTTTCCGTTTCCGTTTCCATTATTCTGCCGGTGATTCCGAAGGGCGTGAATTCCTCGACCTCCGGCCAGGTCGGAGGCCTGAAATGATGAGCCAATCAGCGTAACCCAAATGCCACACCATCCGTCTTTCTATTTAAGCGCACTCGTTCATCGGATTGCGAGCGTGGCTGAATTGTCCAATCTGATTTCGTGCATTCACAAGACTCAACTCGGAAGATATGCTAGTGTTCCTGACCAGCAACCACTATGAATTGTCAGGCTAAATCTCAGAAGCAGCGCGCGGTAAATGTCTCGTCGATGGGGAGCCACGTGATGACCTTGCTGGCAATCACCGTTTTTGTGCCGGCGTTGCAAGCCGCGGAGCTTCCTGCCGCCGCGCATTTTCGCAAGGATATCGAACCCCTGCTCACGAAGTATTGTGCTGATTGCCATGCCGATGGGGAAAAGAAGGGTGAAGTATCTTTCGACACCTTTAAATCCGACTCGGACCTTGTCGGCGACCACGATCTTTGGTTGAAGGTCGTGAAGAACTTGCATGCGGGCCTGATGCCTCCGGCCAAGAAGACCGTCCGCCCCACAGCGGAGGAAATGAGGAAGATCGGGGCTTGGGTGAAATACGATTCATTCGGCCTGGACCCGAAAAACCCCGATCCTGGTCGCGTGACCGTTCGCCGCCTGAACCGCGTGGAGTACCGCAACACCATCCGCGACCTGATGGGAGTGGATTTCAACACCGATGTCGAGTTCCCGCCGGACGACAGCGGTTACGGGTTTGATAATATTGGGGACGTCTTGACGCTCTCCCCGATGCTTTTGGAAAAATACCTGGCGGCGGCGAAAGTCGTGGTCACGGAAGCAGTGCCTGCGGTTGGTAAAGTTATGCCGGAGAGAACAATCGCCGGCGGTCACTTCCGCGGCGGAGAATCGCCCCAGGACCAGGGCCGGGGAAACCAAAATCAATTGGGTGGGGCCAAAGGCTTTTCCTACTACGATCCGACAAATGTCTTCACGATCTTCTCCGCCGATCACGACGGGACGTACCGCCTCACGATGACGTTGGCGCCGAAGGGTAATTTTAATTTCGATCCGGGCCGTTGCAAGGTGGTTTTCAAGGTGGATGATCGTGAGGTTTTTGCTAAAGAGTTCGGTTGGGACGAAGGGAAGGCGCAGCCATTCGATTTCGAGCAGAAATGGACGAAGGGGGAACATCGGTTGACGTTCGAGTTGCAGCCGTTGACCCCGAAGGAAAAATATGTCAATGGCATTGAAATGCGGATCGTCTCGGTCGCGGTGCGAGGCCCGATGGACCAGAAATATTGGAGCACTCCCCGCAATTATGAACGCTTTTTCCCCAAACCGGTTCCAGCCAGGTTGGCAGCTCGCCGCACCTATGCCCGTCAGTTACTCGCGGATTTTACCCAAAAAGCCTTCCGCCGCCCGGTGGATGAAAAGCACATCGCGCGGCTCGAAAAGCTGGCGGAAAGCGTTTTTACCCAGCCGGGCAAATCCTTCGAGGCGGGGATCGCCCATGCGATGATCGCCGTGCTGGCTTCCCCGCAATTTCTTTTCCGTCTCGAAGAGCCGGAGAAAGGCTCGGCCGGTAAAATGTATGCGAATGTGGATGAATACTCATTGGCATCGCGGCTTTCGTATTTCCTCTGGTCCACCATGCCCGACGAGGAGTTGTTCCAACTGGCCGAGCACCGCGAATTGCGCAAGAACCTGGCCGCTCAGGTCAAGCGGATGTTGGCCGACCCGCGCTCAGAACAGATGGTTCAGAACTTTACCGGCCAATGGTTGCAAACGCGCGACGTCGAGGCGATGACCATTAACGCCAATGTTGTTCTGGCGCGCGACAGTGGGACCGAGGATGAACTTGCGTCTCAACGGCGCCGATTTCAAAATCAGTTCCTGAATCGACCATTCAACAATGCGACGAATCGTCTGGGTGCAACCAACCTGGTCGCTCAGATCAACGGGACCAACGCCCCCGCGTTGGCTCTAACCAATGCTCCGGGACGAGGAAACTTCGCCGGCCGGGGTCGGGACAATCTTAACAACTTCAATCGACGCCGTGAGCGCGATAAGCCGACAGTCCAACTGGACAAGGAATTGAAGCAGGCCATGCAGAAGGAGACCGAGATGTTTGTCTCAAACGTGGTGCACGAAGACCGCCCCGTGACCGAGTTGATTGAAAGTGACTACACGTACTTGAACGAAAAATTGGCCTTCGCCTATGCGTTGACCAATCTCGACATCACGGGCACCGAGATGCGCAAGGTAACGCTCCCGCCGGACAGCCCGCGCGGTGGCGTGCTGACGGACGGCAGCGTGCTGGTGGTCACCTCGAACCCGGATCGCACTTCGCCGGTGAAGCGCGGGTTGTTTGTGCTGAGTAACTTCATGGGCACTCCCGCGCCGCCACCGCCGGCCAATGTCCCGGCATTGAGCGCCGCCGAGAATGACATTAAGGACCACAAGCCAACGTTGCGCGAAGCCCTGGCGCTGCACCGTGAAGCCCCGTTGTGCGCCTCCTGCCATAACCGGATGGATCCGATCGGCCTGGGTATGGAGAACTTCAACGCTCTCGGAATGTATCGTGAGAAGGAGCGCAACCAGGTTATTGAGACTCCCGGCAAATTAATCACCGGCGAATCATTCAACGGTGTCCGCGAATTGAAGCATATTTTGGCGACCAGCCACAAAATGGACTTCTACCGCTGCTTGAGCGAAAAACTGCTTACGTACTCGTTAGGCCGCGGCCTCGAATATTACGACCTCGAGACCGTCGATCAGATTGTGAATCGTTTGGACGAGGCTGATGGAAGGTTCTCCGCATTGCTGACGGGGATAATCGAATCCGCGCCCTTCCAGAAACAGCGTAACAAGGCGACGCCAGTGGCTGAAGCTCCCCGGCAGCCGCAGAAAGCGTCACCATCGAAAGCCGTCGCGCAGAATCAATCCCAGCCATGAACCCCGCCATGAACAAGAATCCATTGCTTAATCCGAATGTTGCCGCCGAACGCCATTTCAGCCTGAGCCGCCGCCATTTTCTGCGCGGGCTGGGCGCGTGCCTGGCCTTGCCCGCATTTGAGTCGTTGAACCCGCTCGGCGTGTTGGCCGCCCCGGCCAAAGCCGCCGCCAAGACACCCGTGCGGATGGCCTTCATCTATGTGCCGAATGGCATCATCCCCTCCACCTGGTGGCCCTCAACCGACAGCAGTGCGCCCCTGGAAATTACCCCCACGCTGCAACCCCTGGAAAAGCTGCGCAATCAGGTGCAATTGATTTCCGGTTTGGAGGACCTCAGCGCCAATGCCGGACCTGACGGTGGCGGCGATCACGCGCGTGCCGGAGGAACTTTTCTCACCGGGGTGCGGATCAAAAAAACCGCTGGTTCGGACATCTACGGCGGGGTTTCGATTGACCAGGTTGTGGCCCGACAGATCGGGCACTTGACCCGGTTCTCGTCCTTGGAACTGATTTGCGAAGCGGTCCGCAAGGCGGGCGATTGTGATTCCGGCTACGCCTGCGCTTACGAATACAACCTGTCCTGGAGTTCCCCGACCCAGCCTGTTTCACCGGAACCAAACCCGCGCCTCGTCTTTGAACGCCTGTTCGGAGTTGGTTCTCGAAGTGAACGCGTCGAAAACCTCAAACGCCGTCAAAAGGAACAACATTCGCTGCTTGATTTCGTCATGGAGGATGCCGCCGCGGTGGAGCGCAAACTGAACGGACGCGACCGGCAAAAGCTGGATCAGTATCTCACGAGCGTGCGGGAAATTGAGCAGCGCATCGAAAAAGCCGAGCGCATGCCAGTGGCGAATCCGCAGGTGGATGCGCCTGCCGGAATTCCGCCCAGTTTCGAGGAGCACATCCAACTCATGAACGACATGCTGCTGCTGGCGTTCCAGACCGATTCCACCCGGGTTGCCACGTTGCTCTATGCGCGCGAAGGCAATAATCGCCCATTCCCGGAAGTCGGTCTCACCCAAGGTCACCACGACCTGACTCATCACCGCGACATTCCGGATACGATTGACAAGGTGAAGGAGATTGATCAGTGGTATGTGAAACAGCTCTCGAAGCTCCTCGAAAAAATGGAGCAGACCAAGGACGTCGACGGGAGGTCATTGCTGGACAACTCGATGATCGTCTACGGCTCAGGCAATGCCGACGGCAATCGCCACACGCACACCAACCTGCCCATTCTCCTGGCCGGCAAGGGCGGCGGTGCGTTGAGGCCAGGCCGTTTCGTCAAAGCGAACCAGACGCCCCTGACCAACTTGTTTCTAACGATGGCTGACCAGATGGGTGCTAAAGGCATTGAGAAACACGGCGACTCCACCGGTCGCTTCAATGAGGTGTAATTGTCCCGTTTGATTATTCCGTGCCTATCCGGTTGCTTGCCAAATCTGGGAGCGCCGAGCATCGCTCGGCTCCGATGAAGCCCATTTTCAATGGCCGAGCAATGCTCGGCGTTCCGCTAAGATCGACTTTGTCAACAAAACGGATAGGCATGGATTATTCTTTCATGAAGAGCGCGGTAGTGAGTCTGGCGGTAACCCTGCTGGCATGGTTCAACGTTATCGCTCAAACGCCGCCACCGGTCGCGCCCAGCCAGGCGACCCGAACGGCGACGGGAGTCAATGCCGCGCCGCGCGGGCGCGATGGACGAGGCCCAGGCAATACCAACGATGTTTTCTATAAACTCGGCCCCGATTCCAAGCCCATGGACGGCGTGCCGAAAGGCCATTTCGTCGGTCCCACGACCATTCCCAGCCTAGTCTTTCCCGGCACTTCGCACACGTATTTTGTTTATGTTCCGGCGCAATATGATCCGGCGAAGCCAACCGCTCTCATGGTCTTCAACGACGGTCCAGCGATGCGTGCCGAACCCGGGGACGTTCAGGGTCACAATGTTTTGGACAACCTGATTTTTCGCCGTGAAATACCCGTGATGCTGGGCGTCTTCATCAGTCCTGGCCGGCGTCCCGATCAACCTGAACCGACGCCGCGGGACTGGGGCGACCGGACCTCCAATCGCGCCGACGAGTATAACCCGCCCACAGATAAATACGGGCGCGTCATCGTCGAAGAGTTAATGCCGGCACTAAAGAAGGATTACAACATCTCCCCCGATCCTGATTTGCACGGTATCATGGGCTCGAGCTCAGGGGGGTGCTCCGCGTTCGCGGTAGCCTGGTTCAAGCCGAATGACTTTCGCAAGGTCATCACGTTTGTCGGTAGTTTTACGAATATCCGGGGTGAATATATTTATCCCGAACTGGTGGCTGAGAGTGAGAAAAAACCGATTCGAATCTTCATGCAGGATGGGCGCAACGACAACCGCCGCCCGGACAATCCCAATGGGGACTGGTTTTACCAGAACGTGCGATTAATGCAGGCGCTGACCAAAAAGGGATACGACGTGAATTACGCCTGGGGCATGAACAACCACGGCCAGAAAATGGGCGGCGCGATCTTCCCCGAAATGATGCGCTGGCTCTGGCGCGACCAACCCGTCAACACCGACCCGAATGACAAAATCGAGCGATCCTTCCGCGCGCCTTTTGTGCCTCCAGCCACCGATCCCACAGCCAAACCGGCGAATTGAACGGTTTCATCTGTTCATCCCGGTTTCGGAACCGATCTGCGATCGAAGCATGTACAAGTTTGCCGTTAAGAAGCTGCCGAAATTCTTCCAGTTTGGCCAGCCGACGCAATGGCGACCCGGTGAAGGTGCGGATCGCGGCGCGCTTGCGACGGGAGACGATCACGACGTTGAAATGGATAGCCCAACGATTGCACTTGGGAAGCTGGACGAATGTTTCCAATTGTTTGGCGAAACACAAAAATGAGTGTCAAAAGTGAGGACTGACACGTTTTACTCTGATGGAAGGGTCTTGCGAGGCCTTCACAAGCGAAGGAACGGCATTCGAAGCCATTGGTCCGAGAATCCCCAAAGCCGTCGCCGCCAACGACCTTTGATAGTCGTGTGACGGAAACACTCGCTTCCCAGAAACGGTTAGACTTCTCTTTAAAACCTTTCGCCGGAGCCAGGAATCACGTTCATCCAACCACCTGACCAAAGTGGGGATGGCCCGCTCTCCCATGGCAAGCAACGCGTTGCGAGCGTTCTCTCGAATCTCAGTATTTTCGCTCTGCAAATCCGCCAACCACGCTGAAAGTGGTTTCCGCTTGTAATTGAGTTCGTTTCTTAAAACAGAGAGAACGACAAAGCCACCGACGCAGATTGCCAGACCGTTTACAATCCATTTTCGCGATCGCGTTGGAAGAACGTTGCGCAATTTAGGCCACAGATTCATGTCTAACTCTCCACCACAATATAAGATAACATGGGGTGGTCAGACTGGAAAAGATCCGGGAATCTGACCACCTATGATTACAACCACTAACAAGAAGAAAACTAAAACCACTAAACCACAGAAGCAAGCACTCGCGAAGGCACCCACCGGGGTGATCCGGGGTGAAGGACCGACGCACTCAGCGGAGTCTCAGCCGGCAAAACTGCTGTGATCGCGCGGGTGAAAGGATGATGCTAAATACTTCGCCGGTACTGGGCTGAATCGCGACGGGATTCCAGGTCGCATTGGATCTCAAATCACTTGCCGCTTCCAACACAAGCACAAGTGTCAGTCCTAACTATTGACACACATTCAATTTAGCGTTTTGCTTTTTTTGCATTCAGCAGATTGGAGACATACGTCCAACTACCCATTTCCAAGCGCTTGGCAATCCATTGTAAGGTCATCGTGGTTTCCTGGCGCAGCCGCCGGGCCACCGCTATCTTTGCTTCATCGCCCTTGCGTTGTTCGGGCAAGTCCTTCTCCTTCCAGCCGGCCCGCTTGAGTTCTTCGCGCACAATCCGTTCCGCTTTGTCCTGCTGGGTCTCGTGACGATGGGCTGAATAATGACTCGGCCCAACGCGCTCAGCCGCCGCCGCGATCAGTTCTTTGCGAAACTCTTCGCTGCCCAGGCACCACCCTCGTCGCAGCAGGCGGTAATCGGCGGTCTCTTCTTCGACGCGACGGCGCTCCATCTGCGCCGCGAATTCCCGGCGCCCAGCGGGCGTATCCCGGGGGATGCCCCTTTCGCCAAGCAACCGGTCCACTCGCAGCCAGCAGGGCCGCTGGCTCGGGCTCTTGAGGTATTGGCTGTAGCTGCTCCAGCGAAAGTTCTCCAACGCCCCGCCCGGTTTGAGGAGTTTGGCCCGCGCTGGATTGAGATGGACG
This sequence comes from Verrucomicrobiota bacterium, assembly GCA_039933075.1. Taxonomy (GTDB): domain Bacteria; phylum Verrucomicrobiota; class Verrucomicrobiia; order Limisphaerales; family JACPZS01; genus JBDTOW01. Next base: position 8,220 of record JBDTOW010000084.1, read on the forward strand.
TAGTCGCAGACGGTGCGCAGGTAACCGCTGCCGCTGCCATCCACGTGCAGGGCCTTGTAGCGTCCGGCAAAGAGATGGCCGCAGAGCTTGTGTCGAATATTAAAACGCTTGGTGTAAACGCCCAGCAGCCACTTCATGCCGACGACCAAGTTCGGCTGGGGCGTCTCGACGACCAGATGAAAGTGATTGCCCATCAGGCACCAGGCATGGACCTGCCATTCGGTTTTGCGACACGCTTGCGCCAAAGTGGAGAGAAAACGTTCGCGGTCCTGATCATCCTTAAAAATGTCTTCGCGACGATCGCCCCGATTCATGACGTGATAGATAGCCCCCGGATACTCAAGGCGCAATTGTCGTGGCATGATGAAAGAGTTTCACAAAGCGGCAATTGTGTCAATAGTTAGGACTGACACTTGCACGGGCCTGTGCACAAACTCGGTGCCGCCCGGAGTGATTTCAGCCTGTCCTGCCATTCTCAGCGCGACGCAGCGACGCCGGATGAAGCTCCTGTATCAGCGACCCCATCTTCCGCAAGGCGCCCCGACGTCCCCGGCGCTGGCCAATCTGGCCGCCTACCGCTTCGATTGCCGGCTCGCTGGCTTGGCCAAAGCAGCGGGCGCGCACTACACACGTTACGCAGATGATCTGGTGTTCTCGGGCGACAATGGCTTTGCTGCCATGATCGACCGTTTTTACATTCAAGTCTGTGCCATCGCCCTGGAGGAGGGCTTCGAGGTTCACACGCGCAAGACCCGCATTATGCGCCGATCTGTGGCGCAGCGTGCCGTGGGTCTTGTGCTGAACTCGCACCTCAATGTGTCGCGCGACAGTTTCGATTGTTTGAAAGCCATTCTGCACAATTGCGTCGTTCATGGAACCAATGGGCAGAACCGGCACGGCGTGGCCAATTTCAAAGCTCACCTGGCAGGCCGGATCGCGCATGTGGACATGATCAATCCCACCCGTGGCAAACGACTGCGGGAGGAATTCGAGCGAATCGACTGGATGGCTTCGGGCGGATAGAACGAGAAGTGACCTGGATCATCGAGTTTCAATTGGCTGCCTCGCCTGGCATTGCTCCAGGGTGCTTGAGCACGGCCACCATTCTGCGCGAGGACTTCCGCGTAAGGAGCGGGA
>JBDTOW010000085.1:0-9344 GCA_039933075.1 Verrucomicrobiota bacterium
CCGGTCGAACCGGCTAGCAAGACGATGCCGCGCGGAGATTCGGCGATTTTCTTTACGATGGGTAGTAGACCCAATTGTTCAAAACTTGGAATTTCCGTTTTTACGTACCGCATGGCGAGGCAGTATTGTCCCCGCTGTTGAAAGAGATTTGTCCGGAACCGGCCAACCCCAGGAACAAAGTAGGAGAAATCGATATCGCGCTCCTCCTCCAATCGCTTGCGTGCATGTCGCGGCACAATGGTTTCAACGATTTCGTTCATCCATTCTTCGGCCGGCAGAGGGGACTCGATCGCGATCAATTGGCGGTTAATACGAAAAATTACAGGAGCGCCAATTTTAATATGAACGTCAGAGGCGCCGCCCTGAATAGCGGTTTCCAAAATACGATGAAAAATCTCCATGCCGGCAAGACTCAGCGCTGGGAGCTAATTAAACGAAATGGGAATATGCCAGCAGATTCAAGTGTTCCTGCGATTGGCGCGAAAGGTTCATAAAAACCATCGATACCAGGTAGCCGCTGTGGCGGTTGCCAACACAAGCAACGACGACACCACGGCAACGCAGCCTTTTGCCGTTGCCTGGAGATTCCAGATCGACCGACATCTCCGTCCAAGTGGGGATCGGCGCCGAAATGCGAAACTCAATACCGTTTTTGCGAATCCGCACACCGCTGGCAGGAACATTCAATCGGGTGTGCTGAACGTGGACGGTCACGGGCTGAAACGCGCTGGAAGTGTCAAGTTTGCTTGTGCTCATAATGAACTTGTTAAAAGTATCATACGGTTCCTATACGTCAATCAGTCTCACCACTCGATAATGGCGGCTCCCCAAGTAAGACCAGCCCCAAAAACGAGCAACATAATCAAATCTCCGCGACGAATGCGTCCGGATTGCACCGCCTCATCCAAGGCGATCGCCACCGATGCAGCGGAGGTATTCCCATATTTTTCCAGGTTCAAGAAAAATCGATCGGGCGAAGTGCCGAGGCGTTCGCCGACAGCGTCGATGATGCGACGATTAGCCTGATGGGGAATGATGCAAGCAATCTGAGCGATGTCAATCTCGCAGCGTCGTAATGCTTCCGCGGCTGCCGTGTACATCGCGTTGACTGCCGCTTTGAATGTCTCTCTCCCATCCATTCGAAAATAGTGCAGCCGGGCGGCTACTGAGTCCAGCGTGGCTGGGATGCGGCTGCCACCCCCCGGCATCGACAAAACGTCGCACTTCCGGCCGTCGGCTCCCATGATTGCCGTCAGTAAACCATGCGAATTCGGCCGGTTTTGCAGTATGGCAGCCCCGGCACCGTCGCCGAACAACACACACGTATTGCGATCCTTCCAGTTGACAATGGCTGAAAGTTTTTCCGCACCGATGACTAGCACGGTATCATACGTCCGTGACATGATAAACTGCTGGCCGATTTCAAGCGCATAAATGAAGCCGGAACAAGCGGCTTCAAGATCGAAGGCGGCCGCGTGACGCGCCCCGATCTTTTCCTGGACCAAACACGCGGTTGCCGGGAAGACCATGTCGGGGGTAATCGTCGCCACAATGATCAGGTCGATCTTCTCGGCCGCAACCCCCGCGCACTCCATCGCTCGCAGTGCCGCGCGCGTGGCGAGGTCAGACGTAAATTCATTCTTGCCCGCAATTCGCCGTTCCTTGATGCCTGTTCGCGTCGTGATCCATTCATCCGAAGTGTCGACCATTTTTTCCAAATCCGCATTAGTCAGGATTTGCTCCGGAACATAAGATCCTACGCCCGTAATCGAACAGGTTCGCCCTTTGAAGCCGTGACGGGCCCGCGGATTTTTGAATTTGGCCTGAGGGAGAGAATTCATGCCAATACCGAACTGGCAAACGATATTCTTGCCGCCGCTAAGCGTTCGTTGGCAGCAGCTACTCTCCGGGTAATAGTCTCGTTGACGTGGTTCTGAACCGCTTCCGTGGTAAGTCGAATTGCGTTCAGAATTGCTCGCTCCCGCGAGGATCCGTGGGCAATCATCACGTTGCCGTTCAGTCCGAGCAATGGAGCGCCACCGTAAGCATCCGGATCCAGGCGACGTTTGATGGTACGAAAAGCTTCCCTCGCCAAATAAGCGCCCGCTTTACGGACTGGGTTCTTGATCAATTCACTTTTAAGCCAATCAAACATTGCCGTCGCCAGGCTTTCACAAGTTTTCAATACGATGTTGCCAACGAAACCGTCGCACACTACGACGTCCACGCGATTGCTGAAGAGATCGTACCCTTCGACATTCCCGATAAAATTTAATTCAACCTGTTTGCAAAGTCGAAACGCTTCAAGAGTCAATTCGTTCCCCTTGACTTCTTCAGTACCAACATTCAACAAGCCGACCCTGGGAGATTTGTAGCCCAGGATCTGCTGAGAGTATACACTTCCCATGATTGCATAGTGAAGCAAATGAATCGGTTTACACTCAACGTTGGCTCCGGCATCGAGGAGCACAAACTCATTGTGCGGAGCCGGGATGACGGTGGCTATACCGGGCCGGTCGACGCCGGGAAGCGGGCGAAGTCGTATGGTTGAAGCCGCCACAACGCCGCCCGTATTGCCAGGCGAGACGAGTGCTTCAGCAGCACCTTCCCGAATCAACTCGACCGCCCGGAGGATTGAACAATCCTTTTTCTTACGAAGTCCAACGACAGGTTTGTCCTCCATCGTTAAAACCTGCGATGCATTGATTATGGTCACACGTTCATCTCGGACACCCTGTTTTTCCAATGCGTCGCTAATCTCGGCTTCGTTGCCGACCAAAAACAGTCGCGAGATTTTCTTATTGGCCTGCAGGGCAAGCTTGGCTCCCGCAATGACAACGCCGCAGCCGTGGTCACCGCCCATGACATCCACTGCAATTTGCATAAGCGAAAAATTCGCGGGAGAAACGGCGCCAATCGGTGCTTAACCCACGCTCAAGCCAACGCTTCTACCGTGACAACCTGGCGGCCCTTGTAGTAACCGCAAGCGGGACAGACCCGATGGGGTAGGTAAGGGGCGGCGCATTGAGGACAAGCGCTTAACTGTGGGAATGTCAATACACTGTTATAAGCTCGACGTTGACGTTGACGGCTTTTCGATGGTTTACGTTTGGGAACACCCATAAATAATTCTTTATAGTTTTAGTCTTTTTAACTCGACCCACGCAGGCGAAAGCGGCTCAGTCTGACCTTCATTGTTCCCCTGTTTGGCGCTGTCCTGGGACACGAACTTCATCCCGCTACATTCAGGCTCGCACAACGGATGTTGTGGCAAGGCAAGCAAAATATCCTCCCGGATATAAGGCGTCAAGTCAACGAAATCACCTATCAACCTCACACGTTCTTCGCCATCGAGACTAAGAAGGCAAGTCCAATCTTTCAAAACGAGCTCTCGGTCGAATGGCTCAAGGCACCGGACACAACCACAATTAAGATTTACCCGCAGATAGCCTTTCAGTAAAATGTTGCGATCGATTAATTGTGTCTGGAGGTCATACTCTACCGCGTTGGAAAGGCGAATTTGTTCGTCCAACTCTTCTAGTTCCAGCTCGGGAATAGGCAGTTCGCCTCGGAGAATGAGGGGGTTCTTCTCCAGTTCGTGAATATTGCAAAGCAATGGCATAACGGAAGCGATCCATCGGCTTTCGCCTCAGATCTTTTTGAGTTTGATCGCTAGCGCGGTTTGGACGTGCAGAGGAACAAAGGCTCCGACATCCCCACCCAGGCGAGCAATTTCCTTCACGATTCGGGAACTCAGAAACGTATAAGTGTCTTTTGGCATCATGAATATCGTTTCTATCCGTTCATTCAATTTACGATTCATCAATGCCATCTGGAATTCAAATTCAAAATCCGACACTGCCCGAAGTCCTCGAATCACCGCCTGTCCCGCTCGTTTCTCCACGTAAGCCACCAAAAGTCCATCGAACACGTCAGTTTCGACATTCGCCAGATGTTGCACCGCCCGCTTAACTAATTTATGTCTTTCTGTCAGGGTGAACAACGGTCTTTTATCCTCATTCTTGGCCACCGCCACGACAACCCGGTCGAATAATTTGGCCGCTCGTTGAATTACATCCAGATGGCCGTTCGTCAGGGGATCGAAACTGCCCGGATATATCGCGATGCGCATGAAAGACAATTTAGCAAAAGGAGGGTAAATGACTATCCATAAATCACAAATGCACTCCGTGCGATTATTCTCGCCCCTTGTTGGGTGCCCATACTGTCAGTTGAGCCTTCTGCCGGAGCCGGTCGGTGGAAATTTTCATACGGTCTCATTTGATTGGCGAGTTGATTTGTTTCCACGAAACCTCGTACATTTTAACTGCATTACGAAATCCCTTCACGAGAATCGGCTCGCGTTCGACACAGGCCGCCGCCAAATCCGGAGCGTCCCGGGCAAGTTCGACATAGGTTGCCTCCCCGATAAAGATGCGATCACGTCCGGAGGCTCCCTCCAAACGACTGGCCAGGTTCACTTCGCGTCCGAATACCGTGTAGTTCAGTAAATGTGCGTCCGATCCCATCAAACCAACCGTCACGATACCAGTATTGATGCCCGTGCCAAGGGACAGCAGCGGGACAATGGGGACGGGCGGTTGCCCGTTGGCAGACCTCATTCCGTTTTCTTTTTCCCGGTGTTCATTTTCCGCCGAACGCTCGTGATTCAACGCATCGATGGCCCGCTGCGCGTCGATGGCGGCTCGCACACAGCCAAGCGCATGCTTCTCGTTCGGTATCGGAGCGCCCCAGAACGCCATCACACAATCGCCGATGTATTTATCGAGCGTTCCTTTGTGCAGTTTGATCGTATCCGCAATGATCGCTAGATAAGCGTTCACCGTCCTCAAAGTCTGCCGCGCTTGCTGTTCAAAGTACGCATCTGCCTGCTCCCCGGTCAGCCGGTATTCCTTAACATATTGTTCCGCCTTCGCTTGATTCATGTCGGTCATTTCTGTGAACCCTCGGATGTCGGCGAAAAACACCGTAACCTTGCGGCGAGCACCTACCAAGGGGAGTTTTTCCACGCTGAGCAGTTCGTTGACCACATCGGGTGATACGATCTTTGCAAAAACGCTTTTAACCCGGCGACGCTCGTTTTGTTCCAGGAGCACCTGATAAGCGACACTACATACATGCGTCATCAGCATCGCGCCGGCGACCGGCAAAATAATCGGCAACCAATATCGATAGTGGAGATAGACGTAGAGACTGAAAAAAAAGAAACCAACAGACAGGATCGCCACCCAAACAGATGTCCACGGAGCCCGCAACTTCCAGCTCAAAACTCCGGAAGCAATCCCAAGCAACAGGATCTCTAGAAGTTCGATGGCATAGGTGTATTGTCTAACGAAATGGCCGGTTATCACCGAATTGGCGACATTCCAATAAGTGCCTACCGCGCGAGTCTTGTTCTCCAGTGGAGTTGCGGTCAAATCGGTCAAATTGCTGCCGGTGGCGGCGGAGCCGATCACGGCAATCTTGTTCCGCCAGCGGTTCGTCAAGCCTTCGAGCCTTCCGTCCACCCTGTCTTGATCTGTCAGCAAAAGGTCTTCAAAGTTTGATTTGGTTAAACGCTTGTCACTTATCGCCAGGCTCCAATCGACCAGGAAACGGCCTTCGTTATCGACTGGAATGATTCTTTTCACCTGCCCATCGACTCCCACGAGGCTGATACGGTGTCGGTCCAAATCGATCATCGATTTTTCCAAATCCAAACTTAGTTCGCGAGCGGCGAGGACGATTCCCATGTGCCACACCCGGACGTCAGTGTATGCCTTCCGCAGCACCTTGAACCCGGCGGAGTTCGTTTTGCCTGTAAGATCTTCCAGTTGAAAATAGCCGTCCCGATCGATCGAAACCTCCAATTCCGTCTCGCGGTTGTCCGGGTCCACAAATATGACCTTGTCCGGCGCCAGCACCAAATTGAGATGATGCTGGCGAGAGAGACTCTTGAATAAAGGATTCCAATTGCGGTAGTCGTTGAACGCCTTTACGCGCCGGGAAATTCCATCGGCGTCTTTCTCCACGGAAATGTCAGCCGAGGCCCAGGCGTTCGTTTGAAACAGAGTCGTTGGAAACAACTCCTTTTCGGCAGCCAGCACGACGTTACCCGCGAGCTTTATCTGCTCGGCAAAGAATTGGTCGGAACCTAGCAGGGTGTTATCTGGCATTTTGATCGGCGGATGATCGGGCCGCAGTTCCCCGAAAAGCACATCGAATCCAATCGCTTTGACTCCCTCTGCGGACAGCTCTCTGACAAGCCGGCCATAGATTTGCCGCGGCCAGAGCAGACCATACGACTCCTCCAGCAGCCCGTTCCCCAATCGCTCCACCGTGTCGTCGTCAGCGAATACGAATCCGAGATTGTCTGCTGTTGTGGGTGGAGAAAACTTGTTAGCTTGTCGGACTCTCCAATCGTAGGTCATCCATTCGAGGCGCTGAAAAATGTCAAATCCAGGTAACAAGTGCGGAAGTGCCTGGATCAGCAAAACGAGCCCGATAACACCCCCGGTGATGGCAATCGGGGCTAGCTTAGAAAATTTGGACTGCACTAATCCGACATAACCAAAAACCCAGAGTTGCACAAGGCAACTCTGGGTCAAAGCGGTTACACCGTCTTGTCCGAACCAAAGCTTTGTTACTCGCTGGTGCCGGAAGTACCTTTGCCGCTGATCGGCGAGACGTACGGTTCTTTTCCGGGCTCATACACAATCATGAACCGCTCATCAACTACAACGGTAGGCTTCCATTTCAACTCGTCTGGAGTCGCACCGCGCACACCGGGAATCGCGGGGTCAAATGTTTGTTTCGCATTGACCGTAAAGTTTAGTTGAGTGCCATCCGACTTGATAAAAGCCACCGATACAGTCCCGGATTTTACCACGACCATACCATCTGCAGTGATGTCATACTCGGTACCGCGGATACCAGCGACCAAGCGTGGAGTCTTCACCTCGTACTTGGAAGCATCCGAGGTCTTGTTAACCTTTCCTTGAATGCGTCCCTTTTGCAAATCCAGTCGTGTCTCGATCACGACGTCCGCGCCGGTCATCTCAAAAAGCAACTTGTCCAGACCCATGGTTGTGTTTTCCGTCACGCGAACGGTAGGCCCGTTCCGTTTGAGATTCAGATCGACCTGAGATTCCGCAGCCGTGCGGATTAGGGATCCGGCGCGCAGTACTTTTCCAACACGAAGAGGCATCCACGTGCCGCCCCCGTCTGAATAGTCCGCCGATCCTTTGAGCCCATAAACTTTTGCCTCGCCCTGTTGAGTTTGTGCATTAGCAGAAACCACCAGCGTTGTGATTAATAGAGCGGCGCCATAAGGAACCACATTGCGAATAAATCTGCCGACGTATTTCATATTGTTGCTCCTGATTTTATACCATCATGCTGATGATTCGCCGTCAGTCTAAATATCCGGTGTTGGATGTCAATGGGATATTTCGGTTTTGGACGCTTTTTACCCGACACTTGTCGACCTTCAAAAGCAATAAGGTTCTCACTTTGGATCCGGCGTTTCCGCCAATCTTCGATTGATGATTCTTAAATAGGTGGTGGCAATAGTGTTTTCAGCCGGCTTAAGTTTCAGCGACCGCTCAAACCACGGCTTTGCCCCAGCGTAGTCTCCCGTCTCAAAAGAATGCCACCCCTGGTGAGCCACCGTATAATACCCGTTGGGGTCAAGTTCCAATGCCCGTTTGAAATAGGGAGTCGCCTCCTGGTGGCGTCCAAGCCGATCAAGGCACATTCCGTAGCGAAGGTAGCTATAGCTGTCGTAGCGGTTCAACTTCATGCTTCGGTCAAACCAGGTTAGTGATTCTTTTGCCAAGTCCTGCCACCCTTCGTCCCCTTGCCAGGCTTGCAGACGCAACAAATCGCCAACCTGGTAGGCCGTGTCAAAGTTCATCGGCGCCGCCGCAAAAGCGTTTTTGAGGGGAGCCACCTTTTCTGGAGAGTACTCCTCCAAGTGGCGCGCTCGTTCGATCCAAATGTATTCCTCTGCCCGGCGGGTTCCCTGCCAGGACAAATATCCGATGCCGGCAAGTCCAACGGCAGTTGCTAATAACTTGATGGGCCATCGGGATGGCACCCAATATTGTTCCGTCGCGAATCGCAGATGACCTGAGAGCAATGCCATCCAGGAAATTGCCAGAATAGCGTTGGCCGGGATGTGCATATTAAAATCGACAAACGAATGGAGCAGGATCGCCAGCAATCCCAGCGCAGCCCCAAAAACAAACGCCGTCTTGTTACTTTTCTTAATGGCAAAATCGTTCGAGGAGCGTTGAACAAATTTCCATGTCTTAACGAGTCCTTTGCCAAGCAACACAAAAGCGGAACCGACGAGCACAAAGCCGATGATACCCCAATCGGTCAGCGTGTTCAGGTAATCGTTGTGTACGCGATCACCGCGCATTTGGACTTCCTCGGGGCGATATTGGCGAAACCGAAAATCAAAGTGCGCGGGGCCCGCCCCAAACCAGATGTTTTCTTTCCAGATCTCAACGGCAGGTTTCCAGAGTTTGAACCGGATGTCTTCAAGTTTGCCGTTCACGAACATGTTCTGAAAGCGCTCCTGCGGTTTCTCCGTTTTTTTAGTAAAGACGATTCCCGCCGCCAGGAGCACGGCCAGACAGGCGATCGCTTGCTTCCGATAATCGCGATGAGACAGCAGGAGCGCAAAAAACACGCTCAGCGTGATGCCCGTCGCGATCCAGCCTCCGCGCGAGATGGAAACCCCGATACCCGCCAGGATTACCAAACTGGCATACCCCAAAAAAACTTTGGTTGCGTGTCCGAATCGGCCAGCCAATGTGTACGACAGCGCCAAGGGCAGAATCATCTCGAGGAATCCGGCCAGGTGATTCGGACAAATGTACGTTCCAGTGCCCCGATTCTTGTACGCAGGTGGTTTGATGAAGTGCCAGACATATTCCGAATTCGTGGCGACCTGGTAGAGCGCGTAAAGCGAGATTCCCATTGCCAGAAAGATCATCGCGACGCTGACCAGTTGCGTCGACTCCTGTCGGTTCAGATTGTTCAGCACGATCAAAAACAGGAAGGCATAAATGAAAATCTTAATCATCTCCTTCCGCGCGATATATTCAATGTCCGCCTGCGAGTGGCGCACGATCGCGTATCCCACGAAGAGAAGCACGAGCCAACATATCGGCGGCCAAAACAGACGATACTTGGGATTTAACCAGAACCTCGCCAGCCATAGAACCATTGCGAGAATCGTGAGCCCTTGAACGACGAGCAACTCCAACGTCCGCACCGCGCCCGTGGCCAGAGGACCAAAGATCAGGACGGCCAGCACCAGTCCGACAATGCCT
>JBDTOW010000086.1:0-9227 GCA_039933075.1 Verrucomicrobiota bacterium
TGTTGTCCCCCAATCTCACGATGCTAATCGCAGCCCAGATTGCTTTCGGGGCATGCATTGGACTCATCTATTACTCAAGCCTCTTTTATTCGATGGATGTGGGCGAAACCAAAGGAGAACACGGCGGATTCCATGAGGCAGCCATCGGTGTCGGCAGTTGCGCCGGCCCCGCGGTCGGGGCCGCATCGCTGTATTTCGCGCCGGGCAATCCACACCACAGCACCTTTGCCATCGGCGCTTTGCTCGTCGCGGGACTGATCGGATTAGTCTGGCTGCGGAAGCGCAATCAACCGCGAAGGTAGGACGAATTCCTCCCTTGCCACCACCGGGAAATTCCCCTACTGCTACTGGCAGCTTTTTAACATCCCAATGATGTAGCGGCTCCACTCAATTAACTATCAACGAACCTATGTCTGTTCTCGAGGGAAAAATGGGGGTTGTCTTCGGCGTCGCCAACAAACGGTCAATCGCTTGGGCTATCGCTCAGGCCTGGCACAAAGCGGGCGCCAAACTCGCCTTCACTTACCAGGGCGAACGCCTGAAGGAAAATGTGGAGGAACTGGCGGGCACCTTCGGCGATGACACCCTCATCCTGCCCTGCGACGTGACGAAGGATGAGGAGATCGCCAGCGTGTTTACCGCCGTTGGCGAACAGTTCGGCAAGCTGCATCTCCTGCTGCATTCGGTCGCCTTCGCGCCGAAGGATGCGCTCGAAGGCCAGTTCGTCAACACCAGTCGCGAGGCGTTTCGCGTCGCCCACGACGTGAGCGCTTATTCGCTGGTTGCGCTGGCGCGCGGCGCGGCACCGCTCATGACCGATGGCGGGAGCATGGTCGCAATGACGTATTATGGTTCGGAGAAGGTCGTCCCGCACTACAATGTCATGGGCGTGGCCAAGGCGTCCCTCGAAGCCAGCACGCGCTACCTCGCCTACGATCTGGGCCCAAAGAAAATCCGCGTCAATTGCATCAGCGCCGGTCCGGTCAATACTTTGGCCGCGCGTGGCATCGCGGGTTTCACCGATATGCTCAAGCACTACGAAGCGCATGCCCCACTCAAGCGCAATGTCCTGCCCGATGAACTTGGCGCCACCGGCACTTTCCTCGCCAGCGACGGCGCCGCGGCCATCACCGGCCAGGTCATCTTCGTCGATTGCGGCTATCAGATCATGGGGATGTAATCCGTCCCTCGCATTATCAATTAGCTCGGTCATTTTACGCGATAAAATCCACGCGGAAAAAGCGCCGCTCGGTTATCGGTGAATTGGAATTTCCCGCTCGGGTTATTGAGGTCGCTCAAGAACACCCAGTTGATCAGATCGGTCGAAAACTCAAGACGGTAATTGTGAAACCGCGCGCCGGCGATTTGCAAAGCGAATTCGCGTTGCGGGGTAAAACCGTACGACTGAATCAACTTGGTCGGTGCGTCCGGTGTGGGCGCAAAAACAAAAATTTTCACTGTAAACGAGGTTCGCAACTTGCCGGTCTTCGTATTCGTATTCGGGAAATTGGTCGAGGAGGTAAAGCCGGTCACATAGACGCTGCCGAACGTGTCCGTGGCGATCGCGTTTCCAAAACTGGCACCGTCCGCGCCGAAGTAGGTCGAAAACACCAGGGCTGAGCCCGTTGGATCTAGCATGGTCACGAAGCCATCGATTTGACCGGCGGGAGCAGCTTGCAGAGGATTTACGGTCGGAAAATCCGTCGAGAGAGTGCCGCCCGTCACATAAACATTGCTCAAGCGATCCACCGCGACGCCGAGGCAGCCATCGTCACCGCTGCCGCCGAGGAAGGTAGAATAGATGAACGCACCCTGCGGATTGAACTTGGTCACAAATCCGTCGCTTGCGCCACGGAGCGTTGGCTGCAAAGCGCCCTTCACGGGAAAGTCAGCCGACGTAGTGTCGGCCGCCACATAAATGTTGTCGTCAAAGTCAATGGCAACTCCCGCTCCGATACTCAGGCCGGTTGTCGTCGCGGTGGCTTCTTCGTTACTGCCCCCGAGGTAGCTGCCGAAAACGAGGGCCGTGCAGGACTCATTCAGCTTGGCCACGAACATATCTGAACGCCCACCACCGTAACCGGCTTGCGCCGGATTCTGGGTCGGAAAGTCGTCGGATGGTGTGCTGCCGATCACGACAATGTTCGCTTGTGAGTCGACGCTGATGGCCAGCGAGAGGTCAGGACCGCTGCCGCCCAGGTAGGTCCAGGCCTCGAAGGCCGAACCGTCCGGGGTCAGCTTCGCCACGTACGCATCGCTTTGACCATTCAAGGCCGGCTGAAAACGAGTTGAAGACGGCGGAAAACCCGCCTTGGTGGCGCGCGAACCAAAATTCTGCGAAGAAGTCGTACCGGTCACGTAAATATTTTCCGATAAGTCGACCGCGATGCCGGTGCCAAGCTCGGCACCGGTGCCCGCGGGAATGACTGATGCGTCGCCCCCCAGATAGGTGGAAAAAACAAAGCCATTGCCCGCCGGGTTAAGCTTACAGACGAACGCGTCGGTAGGGCCTCTAAGTTTGGACTGCATCGGGAGCGACGTCGGGAAATCGGCGGACTTCGTAGTTCCAGTGACGTAAGCATTGCCTCCCTCGTCGACCGCAATCCCGCCCGCTAATTCGACATCGCCGCCGCCCAGGTAGGTACCGTAAACGATGCCAGTGCCGTCGGGTTTGAGCTTCGTGATGAAAATGTCCGTGGTTGGCACATCGTTCGTGCGCGCGGCCTGGCCAAAGATGTAAGCATTTCCCGCGGAATCCACCGCGATACTCATGCCGACATCCACTTCGTTGTCCGCACCTACCAGAATGGAATAGACCAAAATCGGATCAATCACCAGAGGCTTCGTGGCATCGTATTGTCCAACCTGAAAGCAAACAGTCTGCCGATCGATTTGCTGGTAACCGCCCGGCACCCTGCGTTTCGCGCCATCCACTTGCTGGTAAATGATCGGTTTGTGTTGCCGAATCTCTCCCGCTTGAGTCTCAATCACCAATTCGCCGCTCGCAGCCACTTCGAGCTGACTGGCTCCCTCAACCCGCAGCACAATGGCGTTTGGATCCGCGCCCGGCGCCACGACGAAATCGTATTCAAATTGTCTTTGGTTTCCGTAACAAATCCAGTCGACGCCGGGATAAACTTCCTGGAATTTGACTTTGGCGTAAGTAGAAATATTCGTTCGCCACTTCGCTGGATCGTTGCCCAGGAAATAATTGATCTTGCCTTCCAATTTATTTAATGGTTCGGCCGTGGCGCATGAATTGGCGCCGATGAGCTTCATACGGACCGTGGCACAGGTTAATTTAGGGATGTTCGGGAACGGCTCGCCGGCATTTTCATTTTTCCATCCGTTCTGTTCCGCCGCGGTTCGCAGGGTCAGTACCGCTTCGTTGGGCGCAAGTGACAGCAGATATCCCTGGCCCCTTGCCTGGAACTGCTTATCCGCGGCCGTGCCCTGGTTGGCCTCGAAGCTCAACGGAAGTTCGCCGAACGCGCGGGCAAATTCGTGGCGACGGATTGCCGGATTGGAATCTGCATTGGCGTTCTGTAGGAAATGGCTCGCAACGAATATCGAAAGGAAGGAGCCGAAGAACAGAAATCTAGAGGGTATTTTCATGGTCCGTGACCAGGAGCTTACCCCTTGCCACGTTGCAAGCTACTGAAAAAGCAACCGTGATAAAACGAAGGCTCGAAGACTTGGGCGCGCAAAGTTCATCGTGGTAGAGGAGGCGGTCCGGCCCGCTTCTTTGTTCGGTCTGGCAAGAGCGCGATGATCAATAGTCCCACACACGAAAGCATTCCGAGAAAACCCAGGGAACCATTGTATCCCTTGGCCTTCGCGTAGTAGCACAGGCCGATGATGAACAAGACGGTGCCAGCAGCGGGCGCAACCACCGACGCAATAGCAACCCACTGGGTTGCGATGGATGACAAACCGGGATCGTTCGAGATCAGAGACGGAATCGACACGTAGAAAACGAGCTGAAGGACAATCCCGGGAATGCCGATTGCCAGGCTTTTACGGCTGTATCCTCGAATCATGTGCGAGCAGGTTTGTTACTTGAAGGCCCTCAAACAGGGCATCGCCCCGGTTTTTATTTATAGAAAAACCGCCAGCCGAATCCGAACCATTACGAATTGTATGAACGCGCCCCTGCCCTCCTTTCGTTGGGCTAAAGAGAAGCGGCATGAATTCCCCGAGATAACGGCGCCACACCGGCCAGCTATGATTGCCAGGCGTTTCCTTAAACTCGTGGGGGATGTTCTTTTGTTTCAATGCGGCGGAAAGCTGGCGGGCGTTGTCGATTAAACGATCGTCTTTGCCACACGCAATCCAGAGCAGTTTCAAATTGCTTTTCGAGTTGGGAAAAACTTCGGTAATGATTTTTTCCGCGTTAGGGAGATAGGAACTCATGCCGCCAACCCAGGCAAAAAGTTCACGGTGCTTCAGTCCAATAGCGAGCGATTGTCCACCGCCCATGGACAAACCAATAATCGCGCGGTTTTCACGGTTCGCTTTCACCCGATAGGTCGATTCGATCAACGGTATCACGTCCTTGATGAGGTCCTCTCCAAACGCCTCAACGTTGCGTGAAATCAAGTTCGTGCTGACTTGCGTTGGATTTCCGCTGAACGCGTGTCCGTCGGTCATGACGATGATCATTGGCCTGGCTTTGTGCTGCGCGAACAGGTTATCGGCGATAAAGTGCGCGTGCCCGGTGGAGGTCCAGGTCGCATCGTTGTCGCCAGATCCGTGAAACAGGTAGAGCACGGGAAGACTTTTCGGACGCTTTTCATAACCGGGCGGAGTATAAACGTGCAAACGCCGTTTCACACCGAGCGATTTCGAAAAATACGCATGTTCGTGAACCGTGCCGTGGGGAACCGATTGGAATTCCCAGAGCCGCGGTGGCTCGCCGGGAATCTCCACGACGCTGGTGCGCGCGGCGCGCATGGGCTTCACCCAGGGATTGGCCGGATCCACCATCGCCAACCCATCTACGGTCAGGTTGTAGCCGTAAATGTCGGGTTCGAGCGGGCCGAGAGTCGCGCTCCAAATGCCATTGGTGTCGTCCTTCATCGAAATCGGGCCGCCGGGCCACTCGCCGGCCACCTTCACGTCTTTCGCATCCGGCGCACGCAGTCGAAAGGTCACCGTCCGATCGTGGTGAACTTCCGGTGAAACGACCGCGGCAGGCTCGCGGCGCGGCGGAGCATTCGTGCGCGCGGTTTCGGATTTCGCTGCGCCGGGGACTTGCGCGTGAAGTTTGGGTAGTGAGAGAATCAACAAGAGAAACGCGATGGCGGTTTTCATAAGTTGGTCGGGCTGATTAAAACGTGAATTCTGAACAATTCCAATCGCAAAATCGGCGGGATCCTATCGATGAAAAATGGAAATTACTCAATGCTCGACGCTCAATGGAAAACCATTGGAGGCACGAATCCTCATTGAGCATCTCAATTCCTGGACGCATCGCCATCGCTATGGCCGTCCTGTTGACGAGAGACTTTAACTGCGCCTCACGGTAGGCTCAGCCGTAATTATGCGCTCACGACGGGTCATCGTGGTTGGTGGCGGGGCCGCCGGTTTCTTTGGGGCCATCGCCTGCGCCGAAACCGCTCCGGATACCGATGTGACGTTGCTCGAGAAGGGGCCGCGATTCTTGACGAAGGTCCGTATCTCTGGCGGCGGACGCTGCAACGTGACTCATGCCTGCTTCGATGCGCGCGAGCTGACCGACCGTTTTCCCCGTGGCGAGCAAGCGCTGATTGGTCCGTTCCATTGCTTCCAGGCGAGCGACACGGTGGAGTGGTTCGAGTCCCGTGGCGTGAAGCTCAAAGTCGAGGGTGATGGGCGCATGTTTCCCATTACTGATTCCTCGCAGACCATCATCGACTGTCTGCTGCGGGAAGCCAAAAGGGCGGGTGTAAAATTTTTCACGGACCGTGGTGTGGAACGAGTGGCCAGGCTTCCGGAAGGGGGATTCGAACTCACGCTTTTGGATGGGAAAACGCTCAACTGTGAGCGGCTGCTCCTGGCCACGGGCGGATGCCGCTCCGCGGCGGCAGGACAACTCGCGGTCTCGCTCGGCCACACGCTGGAGCCACCCGTGCCCTCATTGTTCACGTTCCACACCGAGACGCCCTGGTTGCGGCAACTCGCCGGGATCTCCGTTGGAAGCGTGGAAGCATCCGTTCCCGGCGCAGGGTTGCGTGAGCGTGGAGCGTTGCTGGTCACGCACTGGGGCTTGAGCGGACCGGTAATTCTTCGCCTATCAGCGTGGGGCGCGCGGATGCTGCATGGCCGCGACTACCAGTTTCCGCTCGAGCTCAACTGGCTCCCTCACCTCGACCCGGACGCGATTGTCGCCGAGCTTCAATTGCACCGTCAGGCTCAGCCCGCGCGCCTGGTGGTCAACACGCCGATTTCGCCGCTACCAGCCCGCCTATGGCAGCAGCTCGTCCTCGCCGCCCGTGTTGCACCGGACACACGCTGGTCGGAGCTTTCCCGATCCGCGCACCACCAGCTCATCCAGCAACTGACTCGCACGGAATTTCAAGTCACGGGAAAAAGCTTGAATAAGGATGAGTTCGTCACCTGCGGCGGGGTGCGTTTGCGCGACGTAAATTTCAAAACCATGGAAAGCCGGATTTGTCCTCGGCTCCATTTTGCCGGTGAACTGCTCGACGTCGATGGAATCACGGGCGGCTTTAATTTTCAGGCCGCCTGGACCACCGGCTGGATTGCCGGTCGCGCCATGGCTGGCGACGAGCCTTGCTGAATTGACCACCGCTCCAAAACCCACCACCCTCGCCCTCGTGCCGAACGATGCTTCACTGACAAACTATTTGAAAGACCAAATGCCTGCTGCGCTGGAGATGCTGCGGCAGATGGTCGGGATTAACAGTTTCACTGGCAACCGCGAGGGCGTGAATCAGCTCGGTCGGTTCACGGCGGACTGTTTTGCTCCGCTCGGATTCACCGCCAGGTTTGTGCCCTCGGTGAATCCCGGCTACGGCGACCATCTTCTGCTGACGCGGCGCGGGCACTCGACGCGCTCCATCGCGATGGTGTCGCATCTCGACACCGTGTTTCCGCCGGAGGAGGAGACACGAAATAATTTTAATTGGCAGCTCGAAGGCGACCGCATCTACGGCCCCGGCACCCAAGACATCAAGGGGGGTACGACCATGATGTGGCTGGTGTTGCAAGCGCTGCGGGCGCACGCGCCGGCGCTGTTTGAAGAAATCACCTGGAAGCTTTTCTGGAACTCATCCGAGGAAACGTTGTCGCACGATTTCGGCGACGTGTGCCGCAGTCGTTTCGACCGCGGCACGCTGGCGGCGCTGGTCTTCGAGTCCGAAGGCCGCCTGGGCGATGAACGACTGGTGGTGGTCGCGCGCAAAGGTCGCGCGACATGGCGGGTTAGGGTCAGGGGACGGGGGGCGCATGCCGGCGGGAAGCATCGACATGGAGCGAATGCCGCCGTTCAACTCGCGCACACCATCCAATGTATCGCGGGGCTAACGAATTATTCCCTCGATCTCACGTTTAATGTCGGCACGATCTCGGGGGGCACAGTATTGAATCGAGTTCCCCATGACGCCGTGGCGGAAGGCGAATTCCGAGCGTTCGGGCCCGAAGTGTTCGCGCAGGGCAAAGCCGCGCTGCTGGCTCTCGCTGGTCCGGGCGAAGTGCGGAGCTCCGTCGATCGCTACCCATGTGATGTGACAGTGGAAATTCTCAGCGAGACTCGGCCGTGGCCGCGCAATCCGGACACCGATCGTCTTGCTGCTCTTTGGCAACAGGTCGGTGCCGAGCTTGGGAGCCCCGTCGATGTTGAGGAACGTGGCGGCTTGAGCGACGGTAATCTTCTCTGGGACGCAGTGCCTACGCTCGACGGCCTCGGGCCGTGGGGCGACAACGACCATTGCTCCGAACGCAGTCCGGATGGCGCGAAGCTGCCCGAGTACGTGGACGTTACTTCCTTCGTCCCAAAAGCCGCGCTCAACACCGTTGCGATTATGAAGCTCGCACTGTGATACAGCAGATTACAAATCTGCGCTCCGCCTAATTATAACACCTGCCATGCTTTAGTGTGTTTGGATCGGCGGAACACCCCGAACGGTGGACCAAACACTGCGAACCCGCCACCCTGA
This sequence comes from Verrucomicrobiota bacterium, assembly GCA_039933075.1. GTDB lineage: Bacteria > Verrucomicrobiota > Verrucomicrobiia > Limisphaerales > JACPZS01 > JBDTOW01. The sequence continues at coordinate 8,160 of JBDTOW010000086.1, forward strand.
AAACGTCAGACCGCAGCCGGTCGCGTCTTGACGTGCTGCAATGGCTGCGGGATAAACTCCTCTTATGTCCAAATTCTTTCTCCTGCTTCTATGCATCCTTTCGTTCCCTTCGTTCGCCCACGCTGATTCTGCCCTCAAGCGCTACCTCTATTTGAGCACGCCGGACGGCGCGCAACAAGGCGGGTCAGGCAACGGCATCCTCGTCTTCGACATTGACGACGGGCACCGCTTCGTCCGCCGGATTGACATTCCGATTTTCAAGGAAGGCCTGCGCGGCTTTTGCGGCAACGCGAAACGTCACGCTGTTTACTACTCCACCACCAGTCGACGCCTCGGTGCGTTCGACCTGGAGACCGAAAAGATCCTTTGGGAACGTCTCTACGAGGCGGGCTGCGACCGCGCTTCCATCACACCCGACGGCAAAAAACTCTACGTCCCGACCGGTTGGTGGTATCGCGGCACGAACAGCGGCCTCCTCGTGATCAGCGCCGCAAGCGGTGGCGTCCTCCAGCGGTTGCCCTCTGGTTTGCAAGCGCACAACAGCATCGCCAGCCTCGACGGTAAATTCACATATCTCGGTACCGAGACGAACCTTTGGGTCTACCGCACCAGCGACGATTCACTCGTGCGCAATGTCAGCGGTGTGGGCGAAATCGGCGTTTTTCCGTTCACCATCGATAGCCGGAATCGTTACGCTTACATCTGCCTGGGCAAACACGTCGGCTTCGACGTTGTGGACTTGCGCACTGGCGAGGTGCCGCATCGCGTGTTCGCCGACGTCGCGCCAATCTCACACCGCACTCACGGCGCCGCTCTGACGCCGGATGAGACGGAGCTGTGGATCAGCGACCAGGACGGCAAGAAACTCTTCATCTTCGACGCCACGCAAATGCCGCCGAAGGAAAAAGATCGCGTGGACCTCACCGTGGGCGGCCACGGCTGGGTGACGTTCAGCCTTGATGGGCGTTACGCGTGGTGCCACACGCCTGACGTTATCGACGTGCGCACGCGGAAAATTATCACCACGCTCAAGGACGAGAATGGCAACCTGGTCAGCGGTTCGAAATT